>CAZRLI010000214.1:0-4141 GCA_964600535.1 uncultured Steroidobacteraceae bacterium
GCGGGCGGTCGGCCCATCGAGCGTCGAGTCCTGGATGCTGCGGTCGAATGCCCATAGCGGCTTCTGGTCGATCAGCTCCGCGCCGAACACCGCGGTGAACGCGCCGCGCTCGAGGCCGGAGGAGAGGTCCAGGTTGTATGACTGGTTGTCGCCCCGCGTCGCATCCCCGTAGCGCAAGTTGATCGAGGTGCCGTCAGGCTTCTTCTTCAGGATGAAGTTCACGACACCCGCGATGGCGTCCGAGCCGTAGACCGCGGAGGCACTGCCGGTCAGCACTTCGACGCGCTCGACCATGCCGAGCGGGATGTTCGAGACGTCGGTGAAGTTGCTGCGCCCCTTGAAGGGCATCGGGAAGTCGGCGATGCGGCGGCCATTGACGAGCACCAGCGTGTGGTTCGGCCCGAGGCCGCGAAGGTCGACCTGCTGCGCGCCTGGCGAGAAGTCGGCGCCGCTCGACGATTGCTGGCTCTGCGTCTCACCGCCGTTCTGCGTGATCGACCGCAGCAGCTCCGGCACGGCGGTGAATCCGGCGGCCTGGATGTCGTCCGCGGTGATGACCGTGATGGGCGAGGGGCCCTCGACATCGGTGCGCGCGATGCGCGACCCGGTGACCTGCACGACTTCGAGTTCGGCCGGTGCCTCTGGCTGTGGTGATGGCGCGGTCGCGCCGCCCGCCTGTGGATCGGCCGCCGCCGGGGCCGGCGCGCGGCGCCGTGCATCGTTGCGCACGATGACGATCGCGCCCGACGACTCGCGGCGCGGGCCGAACCCGCTGCCCAGCAACAGGTGGTCGAGCGCGGCATCGGCGCTTGGCGCATCCTGCACGCCCGCGGTGCGTACGCCCTTCAGTTGATCGGCCCGGTACACGAACTGGACGCCCGTCTGGCGCGCGAGTGCATCGAGCGCGGCGACCAGTTCCCCGGCCGGTACGTCGATCGGCGTGGATGCCGCCTGCGCGCCCGCAGCCAGCACGGCGAAACCTGCGAGGCCTGGCAGCCACCTGCGAATCTTGTTCGACATCAGCGAATTCTCCCCTGGCGGGCCACGTGCCGGCGCGCCTGCTGTTGGACTAGACGAACCAATGCAACGAATCCCCCGCTCAACGGCTGTGCAACACGATGCGATCCGCCTGCCGTTGCGCGTGGATGCCGAAGCCGTCCTCGAGCAGCCGCACGAACGCCTCCGAGTTCGACCAGCGGAAATTGCCGCCGATCGGTATGCGGCCGACGGCGGCGTCGCCGATGACCAGCGGCCTGGTGCCGTAGCGATTGAACTCCGCGACCGCGGCGGAGAGCGGCGTGTCGTGGAAAATGAGATAGCCGTTGCGCCACGACAGCAGCCGTTCGGCGTCGGCAACCGTGCCGGCGCGCACCAGCACGCTGCTGCCGCGGGCGGTGGCGACGCTGCCCGCCGTCAGGGTGGCGCTCGGTACCGGCGAGCCGTCGCGCGGCGCCTGCGCCTCCAGGCGCACGATGCCCTGCGTGACGATGATGCGCAATTCGTCGGGGTCGCGCCGCACGGCGAATCGCGTGCCGACCGCGATGGCCTTGCGCGCACCGACCGCGACGGCGAACGGCCGCCGCGGGTCATGCGCGACCGCAAAGAATGCTTCGCCCCGTTGCAGGTCGATGTGCCGCTCACCGCGGCCGATGCGCACCCCGATCCGGCTGGCGCTGCTCAGGGTGACGGTGCTGCCGTCGGCCAGCGTGAAGGCGCGCAGTTCGCCCGCGGCCGTCGCATAGCTTGCCGCCTCGGTTGCGACGAACTCACGCCAGCCCCAGGCGAGGGCCGCGCCCATGAAGAGGATGATGGTTGCGCCCGCCCAGGCCGCGCGCCAGCGGCGCGCGGCGGCGGGCGGACCCGCGTCGTCCGCGGGCAGCGCGCGATCGGGCGCCGGCAGGCGGGACCCTTGTCGTCGAGGCGGAACCCCGCCGGAACGGGCACCCGCACCGAGCGCCTTCAATCGGCCGCAGGCCGCCCAGGCGGACTCGAGGCGCAGGAAGGCCACGCGGTGGGCCGTGGAGGCGGCGACCCAGGCGTCGAGCTGCGCCTGGTCGCGTTCCGTCCACGCGCTCCCTTCGCGCCGCGCGAGCCATGCGGCGGCCTCGTGCTCAATCTGCCTGCTGTCTTTCCCGCTCATCGTTGCCGCCGGTCCCGCGCGCGCCGGGCGCCCGGGCCGCGGCTTCTGCGCCGAAGTACCAGGCCGCCATCAGCCGCACGCCCTTCGCGAGGTGCTTCTCCACGGTCTTCTCACTGACACCCATCCGCTGGGCCACGGCCTTCTGCGGCAGGTCCTCGACCCGCCGCAGCCACACCGCCTCGCGGCAGCGATCGGGCAGCCGGTCGAACGCCTCGGCGAGGCGTGCGAGGGCCTGGCGGCCGCTGAACTCCCTTTCGGGTGAAATGTCCTCTATCAAGACGTTCGAGCCGTCGAAATCACCCATCGTGAAGATCGGCACGACTTTCGCGCGTCGCAGCCGGTCGGTCATCAGGTTGCGGGCGATGGTGAAGAGGAAGGCCTTGGGCGCCGCTGGCAACGACCGGGCAGCGGCTTCATAGGCGCGCACGTAGGTGTCCTGGCGGATGTCATGGACGTCGTCGCGATTCGGCCAGCAGCGGCGCAGGTAGCGCACCAGCGCCGCCTCGTGCGCGAGGATTTCACGCGCGAACCAGTTGTCGAACTCGGCGGACACGGTTTTCCCCTGACCGAAGTGTCCACCTTACCGAATCAGATGCCGCCGCGGCTACAATCGCCGGATGCACCAGACCTTCGCCGGCGGCGCCCTGGCCGCCCTTGCCTTCGTCGCTCTCCCCGCCGCCCAGGCCGCCGTGCCCACGGAGATCCAGGCGCTGACACTGGACAACGGGCTGCGCATCGTCGTCTGGCCGGACCGCGACATCCCGAACGTCGCCCTCTACAACTTCGTGCGCGTCGGCAGCCGCAACGAGGCGCCCGGCATCACCGGGCTCGCGCATTTCTTCGAGCACATGATGTTCAACGGCACCGAGCGGCGTCCGCCGGGGGAATTCGACCGGGAGATGGAGGCCAGCGGCGGCTCCAACAACGCCACCACGTCCGACGACCTCACGACCTACATGGACTGGTTTCCAGCCAGCGCGCTCGATCTCGTGTTCGACCTCGAGGGCGACCGGCTCGGGCACCTCGCTTTCGATCCCAAGGTGGTCGAGAGCGAGCGCGGCGTCGTCTATTCCGAGCGCCGCCTGCGCGTCGAGGACGACAACACCGGCTTCCTCGCCGAGCAGGTGCAGAGCACCGCCTTCGCGGCGCACCCGTACCACTTCCCGACCATCGGCTGGCCGTCGGACATCGAAGGCTGGACGCTCGCGGACCTGCAGGCGTTCTTCAAGACGTACTATGCGCCGAACAACTGCACGTTCGTCGTCGCGGGTGATGTCGACCCCGCGCAGGTGTTCGCGCTCGCGCGCAAGTACCTCGCGCCCATCCCGCGCCAGGCGCCGCCGCCAGCCATCCGCACGGTCGAACCGGTGCAGCCCGGCGAGAAGCGCGTGACGGTCGAGCGGCGCGCACAGACGCCGCTGCTGCAGCTCGCCTACAAGGCGCCGAAGGCGGACGACCCGCGCAACGTCACGCTGGGCCTCCTTGCGACGATCCTCGCGCAGGGCGACGCCTCGCGCCTGCACCGCTCGCTGGTCGAGGAGCAGAAGCTCGCGGTGAACGTCGACGTCTACCTGCAGGAAGGCTTCGACCCGGGTCTCTTCTGGGTTTTCGTGACCCTGCCCGAGGGCGGCGATCCGGCCACCGTCGAGAAGGCGATCGACACGGAGTTCGCGAAGCTCGTGAAGGAGGGCGTCAGCGATGCGGAACTCGCACGCGCGCGCAACCTGACGAACGCCGCGTACTTCCAGCAGCTCGCCACCATCAACGGCAAGGCGCGCCTCCTCGGCGAGTACGAGGTGATGCACGGCGACTATCGCAAGCTGTTCGACCTGCCGGGCGAGATTGCGCGCGTCACGCGCGAGGACATCCGCGCGGCCGCGAAGGACCTGCTCGATGCGCGCCACCGCACGGTCGGCGTGCTGCTGCCGGCCGGCGGGGAGGGCTGACCATGCGCCAGCTGATCCTTGCCGCCCGCGCGCTCCTGGCGCTCTTCGCGTTCGC
>CAZRLI010000215.1:0-4114 GCA_964600535.1 uncultured Steroidobacteraceae bacterium
AGGTGCCGCGCTCGCTCATCGAGCAGCGCCTCGCACAACTCGGTTATCGGATCGCACCGCAGGACGCTGCCGCGGCCGTAGCGCCCCGGGCCCCGGCCGATCGACGCGGCCTCGCCGGGTTCCCCGGATTCCTCTGGAGCCAGGCGCGCCTGCGAACGGCCTGCGGCGTCGCGCTGGTGGCACTCGCCGCCACGCTGGCCTCGTGGCTGGCACCCGACGGTGTCCTCGCCCGTGGCGCGCCGCTCGCGTACCTGCTGGGCGTCCTCCTGACCGGGTTGCCGGTGTTCGCCAAGGGGCTGCGGGCGCTGCTCTTCAGTCGCCGGATCACGATCGACCTGCTGATGGCAATCGCGACGCTCGGCGCACTGGCGATCGATGCGGGCGGCGAGGCGGTGACCGTGATCCTGCTGTACACGCTCGGCGAGGCGCTCGAGGCCTACAGCGCGGATCGTGCGCGCGATTCGCTGCGCAGCCTGCTCGCGCTGCAACCGCAGGTCGCCACCGTCATGCGCCTGCACGCCCCGCAGGCGGCGGCCCATGCACGGCACGGGGGGCACGGCCATGCCGGCGGCTGCGCGGGCGATCACCCGCACGGCCATGACCACGAACACGGACACGCACACGCACACGACCGCGAAGCGCACTATCACCACGAGACACGGCCGGTCGCAGAGGTGGGGATCGGTGCGCGCGTGCTCGTACGGCCCGGCGAACGCGTGCCGGTGGACGGCGTCGTGCTGGTCGGCGAGACGAGCCTGAACGAGGCGGCCGTCACCGGCGAGAGCGCGCCGGTTGCGAGGCGGGCGGGAGATCCCGTGCTCGCCGGCACCGTGAACGGTGAAGGCGCGATCGAGATCGAAGTCACCCGCACGGCGGGTGATTCCACGATTGCGCGCATTGCGCGCCTCGTCGAGGAGGCGCAGGCGGCACGCTCGCCCGCCGAACGCTTCATCGATCGCTTCGCACGCTGGTACACGCCCGCGGTGGTGCTGCTGGCCGCGCTGCTGGTCGCGGTTCCCGTGCTGGCGTTCGGGCAGCCGCTCCTCGAGGGGCAGGGCAGCCATGGCTGGCTCTATCGCGGCCTCGCGCTGCTGATCGTCGCCTGCCCCTGTGCGCTCGTGATCAGTATCCCGGTCACCGTGGTCAGCAGCCTGACGCGCCTGGCCCGGATCGGCGTCCTGGTCAAGGGCGGCGAACGCCTGGATGCGCTCGCCGACGTGCGGGTCGTGGCCTTCGACAAGACCGGCACGCTGACCAACGGCCGCCCGGCCGTCACGGCAGTCGCGGGGCGCGACTGTGCGCATGGCGATGCCGCGGCCCCGGCCTGCGGCGATTGCGACGAGGTGCTCGCGCTCGCGGCGGCCGTGGAGGGTGCCTCGGAGCATCCGGTCTCGCATGCGATCCGCGCCGCCGCGGCCGAACGCGGTGTCGCGCGCAGGTTCCCGGCCGCGAGCGGCGTGCGGGCGCTCGCGGGCCTCGGCATCGTGGGTGAAGTCGGTGGCGTGCGCGTCGCCATCGGCAGCGAGGCGCTGTTCGCGCGCGACGATTTTGCCTTGCCGCTCTCCGGACGGCTGGCGGGCACGCTGCGTGCCTCGGAGCGCACCACGATGCTCGTTGCGCGCGGCGATGAGATCGTCGGCCTGATCGCGGTCGACGATGAACCGCGCCCGGGCACGGTTGCCGCGCTGGCGGGCCTGCGTGCCACGCAGGGCGGCGTGAAGACCGCGATGCTCACCGGCGACAATGCGCGCGTGGCAAGCCGGGTCGCGCGGGCGGTGCCCGGCATCGACGAAGTGCATGCCGGCCTCCTGCCGGCCGACAAGATGCGCGAGATCGGGCGCCTGCAATCGACCCATGGCGTCGTTGCGATGGTCGGCGATGGCATCAACGATGCGCCGGCCCTGGCCCGCGCCGATGTCGGCGTCGCGATGGGCGCGGGCGGTACGGCACAGGCGATGGAGAGCGCCGACGTCGTGCTGATGCAGGACGACCTGCGCATGCTGCCGCGCGCGCTGGCGATTGCGCGCCGCTCGCGCCGGCTCGTGAAGCAGAACATTGCGCTGTCGCTCGGACTGAAGCTGGCGTTCCTCGCGCTCGCGATTCCCGGCTGGGCCACCCTGTGGTTGGCCGTGGCGGCGGACGTCGGCGCGACATTGCTCGTGACCCTCAACGGCATGAGAATGCTCCGCGCCTGAAACGGGGGACAACGTGACGACCGAACCACCACGCCGGCTGGGATTCATCGAACTGGCGCCGGGAGTGCTGCGGCGCCACGCGCTCTGCTATCTCTTCGCCGCCTTCGTCAGCATCGGCCTGTTCGCCTACCTGCCGGCGCTGACTCCCTTCGTGCTGAAGGTGAATCTCGCGCTGCCGACCGGGCAGCAGGGCGCCGCCACCGGCAACCTGCAGTCCTGGCAGGAGATCGTGATCCTCGCGCTGGTCGGCATCTGGGGCGCGATGTCGGACCGCGTCGGCCGCCGGCCGATCTACGTGGCCGGCTTCCTGCTGATCGCCGGGGCCTACGTCCTCTATCCGCTCGCGCACTCGATGCCGCAGCTGACGCTCTACCGCCTCGTGTTCGGCTGCGCGGTGGCGGCGCTCGGCGCGATGCTGGCGACCGTGCTTGCCGATTACCCGGCCGAGTCCTCGCGCGGCAAGCTGACCGGCATTGCGTTTTTCCTGAATGCGCTCGGCTCGGTGGTCTTCCTCGTGGGCCTGACCCAGCTGCCGCGGATCTTCGCGGCCGCGGGCGTCGACGAGCTCGCGGCAGGCCGCTATGCGTTCTTCTCGGTCGGGGCGGTGGCGGTGCTGGCGGCGCTGGTGATGCTGGGCCTGAAGCCCGGCTTGCCCGCCCGGACGAACGCGCATCGGCCGCTGCTCGAAATCGCGGCCGAAGGGCTGCGCGCGGCGCGCAATCCGCGCATCCTGCTCGCCTACGGCGGTGGCTTCACCTCGCGCGCCGACCTGAGCCTCATCACGCTGTTCCTCGCACTGTGGGCCTCGCAGTCGGCAATCGCCGAAGGACTCACCGCCTCCCAGGCCGCGGGCCGGGTCGGCATGACGCTCGGCATCACCCAGGGGACCGCGATGCTCTGGGCGCCCCTCTACGGCTGGCTCGGCGACCGCATGAGCCGCATGACGCACTTCACGCTGGCCTTCGGCCTCGCGCTCGCGGGCTACTGCTGGGTGGGACTGCAGGACGACATCGTGCGGCCCGCGGCGGTCCCGGCGCTGATGCTGCTCGGCATGGGGCAGGTGAGCACGATCCTGGCCGCCACGATCCTGCTCGGGCAGGAAACGCGGCCGGAGTCGCGCGGCGCCGTATTCGGTCTGCAGGCCTTCTGCGGTGGGCTCGGCATTCTCGCGATATCATGGGTCGGTGGCCGCCTGTACGACCACATCGGCCCCTCCGCGCCGTTCACGCTGGTCGGAATCGCCAATGGCGTGGTCGCGGCATGGGCGTTGTGGCTGTGCCTGCGTAGCCGCACCGAAACACGCCCCGAGGCCGCCTGAGCATGCCGAATTGTCGTCTACCGAAGCCGGTGTAGCCGCCAGCGCGCCGGCACCGAAGCGCCCCGCCTGGTGGATCGCGCTGCTGTCGCGCATCCCGCTGCCGGTCCTGTATGCGCTGGCCTGGATACTGGGGGAGCTCGGCTTCCACGTCTTCCGCTATCGCCGCGGGATCATCGACCAGAGCCTCGCGATCGCCTTTCCCGGACTGGATGGCGCCGCGCGCCGGGAGATCTGCCGGCGCCATCATCTCGGCTTCGCCCAGGTCTTCGTCGAGATCCTGAAGTCCGGCGCGCTCACGCCTGCGGACATCGCGCGCCACGTGCGCTTCACCAACCTCGAGCTGCTGCAGGAACGGCTCGCGCGGGGTCGCCCGGTGCTGGTCGTCGCGGCCCACCAGTGCAACTGGGAGTGGCTGATGCACGCGATGGCGAGCCAGGTGGGTTACCCGGTGGATGCGGCCTACAAGCCGCTGAAGAACCAGTGGGCGAACGACGAGATGCTGACCTTGCGTACGCGCTTCGGCGCGCACCTCGTGCCGGCGAAGGAGCTGCTGCCCGACATCATCAAGCGGCGGCGCATCGTGCGCGTGATCTCGGTGATC
>CAZRLI010000216.1:0-4110 GCA_964600535.1 uncultured Steroidobacteraceae bacterium
CGCCGATGTCGAGCGTGTCGAAGGGCCCGAGCCGCTCGCGGCGCGCCTGCTTCAGCAGCTTGCCGCAGGTCTCTATCGCCTCGAGGTGCTTGAGCGGGTTGGGCGCCTGCGAGCCGACGTGGAACGAAAGCCCGCGCACCACGAGGCCGAGGCGGCGGGCCTGCCGCGCCAGTTCGAGCAGCGCCTCGGGGTCGCAGCCGAACTTGCGCGACAGGTCGCAGACCGCGCCCGGGGCGCGGAACGAGACCCGCAGCAGCAGGCCGGCCTCGGCGCGGTAGGCGACGAACTTCTCGAGCTCATCGAAGTTGTCGGCAACGAATACGCGCACGCCGGCATGCACGGCGTTGCGGATGTCGATGTCGCGCTTGATCGGGTGGGTATGGATGCAACGCGCGGGGTCGATGCCGAGCCGCGCCACGAGCTGCACCTCGCCGGTGGTCGCGAGGTCGAAGAATCCGCCCTCCTCGCGGATCGCCTCGATGACGGCCGCATGCGGCAGGGGCTTCAGCGCATAGTGCAGGTCGACGCCGGGCAGGGCGCGCGCGAGGCTGCGGTACTGCGCGCGCACGCGCGCGCAGTCGATGATCAGCAGCGGCGAGCCGAATTCCGCGACCAGCCGGCGGATGTGCTCGGGCGCGAATGGATCTATCCAGCGGGGTTTGGGGCGCGCCCGGGGCGAGGTCTGCATTTGTGATGCATTGTCGGAAATGCCCGCCCCACCCGCAAGCCGGAGCCCGCTTTTGCTACATTGCGCCACCATGCAGGCGCCGACCGCCGCCGACCCGCACACTGAACTGCAGACGCTGCTGTCCTCGCGCGTCGCATTGATCGCCGTGGAGAGCCGCGACGAAACCCGCGCGCTCGCCCTGCTGCGCGACGCGAGCCTGCGCGCGCGGCGGCCACCGGGATCGGGCGTGTTCCTGTGGAGCGCCACCGAGGGCCTGCGGCGCATCGACCGCGACATGGGTGGCCCCCAGCGACACCTCATCGAACCGGGCCAGATGCTGCGCCACCTCAAGACGACGCCGATGGCCGGCATCTACATCCTGCTCGACTTCCACCCTTACCTCGCCGACCCGGTGCACATCCGCATGCTGAAGGACGTGGTGCAGGACCAGGCGACCGTGCCGCGCACGGTCGTGCTCGTCAGCCACGAAATCACCCTGCCGCCCGACCTCGCGCCGCTCGCGGCCCGCTTCCGCCCCGCGCTGCCCGCAGCTGGCGAACTGCAGATGATTGCCTCGCGGGTGTTCGACGAATGGCAGCACCAGCACCGCGGCCGCGCGCCCAGGGTCGACCGCGTCGCCCTCGGCCGCATCGTCGACAACCTCGCGGGCCTCGCCGCGAGCGACGCCGAGCGGCTCGTGCGGCGCGCGCTCTACGACGACGGTGCGATCACCGCGGACGACCTGCGTGCCGTGCAGGCCGGCAAGTATGAACTCCTGAGCCGGCAGGGCACGCTCGAATTCGAACCCGACACCGCGCACTTTGCCGACATCGGTGGGCTCGCGGCGCTGCGCCGCTGGGTCGAGACGCGCAAGGCCGCCTTCGATGGCAGCGCACCCGGGCTCGATGCGCCGCGCGGCGTGCTGCTCCTCGGCGTGCAGGGCTGCGGCAAGAGCCTCGCCGCGCGCGCCATCGCGGGGATCTTCGGCGTGCCGCTGCTGCGCTTTGATTTCGCCGCTCTCTACAGCAAGTGGCAGGGCGAGTCGGAGAAAAGCCTGCGCGAGACCCTCGCGTCGGCCGATGCGCTCGCCCCTTGCGTGCTGTGGATCGACGAGATCGAGAAGGCCCTCGCTGGCGGCGACGGTGACAGCGGCTCCGGCAGGCGCTTGCTGGGCGGCTTCCTCACCTGGATGGCGGAGCGGCATGCGACCGTGTTCATCGTCGCCACCGCGAACGACGTGAGCGCCTTGCCGCCGGAGCTGATCCGCAAGGGCCGCTTCGACGAGATCTTCTTCGTCGACCTGCCCGATGCCGCCACGCGCGCGGCGATCCTCGCCATCCATGCACAGCGGCGGGGCGTGGCACTCGCGCAGGCCGACGCACGCAACCTGGCGGCCCGCAGCGCCGATTTTTCCGGCGCGGAACTCGAGCAGGCCATCGTCGCCGCGCTCTACACGACCCATGCGCAGGGCAAGCGCCCCGATGCGGCGGCCATCGCGCGCGAACTCGCCGCGACGCGCCCACTTGCGGTGGTGATGGCCGAGCAGGTGGCGGCACTGCGCGCCTGGGCGCAGGGTCGTACCGTGCGCGCCGACTAGGGCACCGCGATGCGGGCGCACGCGCCGCCGCTGCTCGTACTGCTGTTCTCGGCCTGCGCGGTGCCGACCGCCCGGGGCACTCCCTTCGATGTCGTCAACGACCTGCGTACCGGCGGATGCGCGAGCCAACGGGCAGCGCCGCTGCACCGCTCGCCGACCCTCGATGAAGTCGCGGGCCGCATCGCGCGCGGCGCTACGCTCGCCGTCGCACTCGCCGACACCGGCTATCGCGCCTTGAGTTCCACATACCTGCGGATCACGGGGCCCCGCTCCGACCGCGAGATGGCCGCCCTGCTGCGTGCTCATCACTGCCGGCGCATCGCCGATCCCGCCTTCGGCGAGGCGGGCACCTGGCGGCACGGCGACAGCACCTGGATCGTGCTGGCTGCGCCCTCGCCGCTCCCGTCGGCGGGCGACGCGGCCCGCCTCGGCCGCGAAGTGCTCGCGCTCGTGAACGCGGCACGTACTGCTGCGCGACGCTGCGGGCAGGAGGAATTGCCGGCCGCCCCGCCGCTCGTGGCCGAAGCGCGCCTCGCCGCCGCCGCGCTCGCGTATGCGCGGGAACTCGCGCGCCTCGAGCGCTTCGCGCATGAAGGCGCGGACGGCAGCACAGCAGCCGTGCGCGTCGACCGTGCCGGCTACCGTCACCGGATCGTCGGCGAGAACCTCGCCGCCGGCCCGACCAGCGCCGGCGAAGTCGTGGCGGGCTGGCTCGCGAGCCCGGGCCACTGCGCGAACCTGATGGACGCACGCTTCACGCAGATGGGGATCGGCTACGCGATCAGCGCGTCCCGGCAGCGCGAGGTCTACTGGGTGCAGCTCCTCGCTGCACCCCGCTGAGGCCGGCCGCGGCATTGACTCCGGTGGATCGCCCCCACATTCTGGCGGCGCATCCCACCCGCGGAGCCGGCAGGCAAGCCCATGGCGCCCCAACCCATCTACCAGACGATACTGCAGCACCTCGTGAAGCAGATATCACAGGGACGCCTGCGGCCGGGCAGCCGCATGCCCTCCGAGCACGACCTCGTGCGGCAGTTCGGGATCTCGCGCATGACGGCCAATCGCGTGCTGTCGCTGCTCGCCGCGGACGGCATCGTCACCCGCGTTGCCGGCGTCGGCACGTTCGTGGCCGAGCCGCGCGTGCACTCCCACCCGCTGCAGGTCAGGAGCATCGCGGAGGAAATCCGCGCGCGTGGCCACGCGCACCGCTGGCGAGTCCTGAAGCTCGAGTCGGTCCGCGCGAGCGCCGAACTCGCCGAGCGGCTGGGCGTGCCCGCAGGCTCGAAGCTCGATCACTCGCTGCTGCTGCACCTCGAGAACGACACGCCGCTGCAGCTCGAGGACCGTTACGTCAACCCGAAGCTGGTGCGCGGCTACCTGCGCCATGACTTCGACCGCACGATCCCGCACGACATCCTGATGAGCGCGGCGCCGCTCCAGCGCGCCGAACACACGGTACGCGCCGTGCACCCGGACGCCACGCTGCGCAGGCTCCTTGCGCTCGGCAGGTCCGAGGCTTGCCTGCTGGTCCGGCGCCGCACCTGGAGCGACCGCCAGGTCGTCAGCGCGGCGGATCTCTACCACGCGGGTTCCCGCTACGAGCTGACCGGCCATTTCAGCTAGCGCGGCCCCGCCCGGCTGCGTTGCCAAGTTGTCTATACAAGTCTATACTGCAGGCCCTGCCCGAGGTACGCGCCATGACCGCCAACGCCACGAAGCCCCGAGTCATCACCGCAGCGCGCGGCACGCAGCGCAGTTGCCGCAGCTGGCAGGCCGAGGCGGCGCTGCGCAGGCTGATGAACAACCTCGACCCGGAAGTCGCCGAGCGTCCCGGGGACCTGGTCGT
>CAZRLI010000217.1:0-4069 GCA_964600535.1 uncultured Steroidobacteraceae bacterium
CGCCATCGAGGAGATGCGTGCCGGCCGCGACCGGCTGACGGCATTGCTCGAGTCCGGCCACAAGCGCGCCCGTCCGATCGTGATGACCACCGTCGCGATGGTGGCCGGCATGCTGCCCGTCGCGCTCAACATCTCCGGAAGCTCGTCGTTCCGGGTACCGATGGCGATCGCGGTGATCGGTGGGCTCATCACCTCCACGGCGCTGACGCTGGTGGTCGTGCCCGCCGTGTTCACGGTCGTCGACGACATCGAGCGTCGCGCGGGCCCGTGGTTCACGCGCGTGCTGACGACCCGGGGCGAGGCGGGCGCGCCTGGCGGGCTGAAGGCCGACGGCTGATCGCCGGATTGCCCGCGGCGGGCCGCCCCGGGTTCGGGGCGCGGCCGGAAGAAGAACAGGTGCGCCGGGGCTGACCACCCGGCGCACCCGCCTGGACCGCGGCCCGTCGCGCGCGGCGCCGAAGCTGCGGCTTACTTCGTGATGACCGAGTCCAGCGGCTGCACCGTGCCGTTGGCCGCGGTGCCCTGCCGGCCGAGCACGCGTGCATCGGCGACCCGGAGGCTGCCGCCAATGAGCTTGACGGTGAGCTTGTCGCCGCTGACCGTGTCGAGCTCGCGCTGGCGCTTGAGGGCGTACTGGTCGAGGCTGCCGCTGACGAGATGGCGCTTGATCAGGGCCTCGAGTTCGGCCTTGTGCTCGGGCTTGAGCAGGTTGTCGAGTTCGCCCGCCGGCAGCTTCGCGAATGCGTCATTGGTCGGCGCGAGCACGGTGACGGCCGTGTCGCTGGCGAGCAGGCCCTGCAGGCCGGCCGCGTCGACCGCCTTCGCGAAGGTCGAGAAGCGTGCGTCGGTGTGGATGATGTCGCCGACCTGCTTGTCCTGGGCATTGGCGCTTGCCAGGGCGCCGAGCGCAGTGAGTGCCAGGGCGGCCGCGATCTTCTGAAGCTGCATGGTCTGTCTCCTCATGGGGGTGGTGCAAGACTACCGGTGGCGGCACGGTCGCAACGTGTGGGCCGGGCAAAGCTGTGTGAAGTTTTGCAAAGCGCCGTCGCCGGGTGAGTTGCGTGCGGCGAGCGTCTACACTCGCGCACCATGCCGCCGCAATTGCTCCTCATCGACGACGATCGCGATCTGTGCGCGATGCTCGAGGAGTTGCTTGCCGGGGAGGGCTTCGGCGTCGCCAGTGCCCACTCGGGCCCCGCGGCACTCGCACATCTCGAGCAGCATCGCGTCGACCTCGCCGTGCTCGACGTGATGCTGCCGGGCATGAGCGGCTTCGAGGTGCTGCGCAGCCTGCGCCGGCGCAGCGCGGTGCCCGTGCTCATGCTGACGGCGCGGGGCGACGCGGTGGACCGCATCGTCGGGCTGGAAGTCGGCGCCGACGATTACCTTGCCAAGCCCTTCCATCCGCGCGAGCTGATCGCACGCATTCGGGCGATCCTGCGCCGGCCCGCGGCGGCTGGCGCCGGACCCGTGGAGCGCCTGCTCAGCGTCGGCGACCTGGTGCTCGACCTGGCGCGTGGCAGGGCGGCGCTCGCCGGGCGGCCGATCAGCCTCACGGGCGCCGAGGTACGGGTGCTCGAGGAGCTGATGCGCGCCGCGGGCCAGGTCATGAGCCGACAGGTCCTGTGCGAGCGGGCGCTCGGCCGGCCGCTCGAGGCATTCGACCGCAGCATCGACACGCACGTGGCCAACCTGCGTCGCAAGCTGGGCGAGGGCGCGCCGGAGATTCGCGGCGTGCGCGGCGCGGGCTATGCCATGGACCCCGGGGCGCCGGCGTGAAGAGCGTTTACAGCCGCATCTTCGTCACGGTGATCATCGCGAGCCTGCTGATGCTCGGGCTCGGGACCGCCGTCAGCTTCCTGATGGTGAGCCAGCGGATCGAGCGACTGGCCGGGCAGGACGCCGCGCACGTCGCGGCGGCCGCGGCCGCCGCGATCGACCATGGCGGCGAGAGCGCGCTGCGTGACTGGCTGCGGGCGGAGGATGCGCGTCCCGGCAGCGCCCAGGCGCTCGTCGTGGACGCCACGGGGACCGACATCCTCGGCCGCCACGTGCCTGCGGGGCTCGCGTCGCGCACGCCGGCGGTGCTGAAGCCCGACCCGGCCGAAGGCTCCCCCGCGCTCTTTGCCTCGCGCTGGGTCCCGCAGCTGCGGCTGCCCGACGGGCGGCGCTTCGCGGTGTATGCGGTCGAGCGCGATCCTTCGTGGTGGGACCGCGTGGGCATCAAGGAGCTGCCGTTGCTGCTGCTGGCCCTCGCCATCGTCGTCAGCGGTGCGGTGGCGGGCATCCTGGCGCGCAATTTCAGCCAGCCGGTGCGCGAACTTGCCCGCGCCACGCGCTCGTTCGCCGCGGGGCTCGCCGCACCCGAGGTGAGCAGCCGGGTGATCACCCGCAGCGACGAGCTGGGGGCCCTGGCGCGCGATTTCACGGCGATGGCCGGCCGCCTCGAGCACCTGCTCAAGGCGCGCGACCAGCTCGTCAGGGACATGTCGCACGAGCTGCGCACACCGCTGGCGCGGCTCAACGTGGCGCTCGAGCTGCTGCGGCGGCGCGATCCGGAGAACCGGCTCGAAGCCGACGTGGGACGGCTGCAGCAGCAGATCGACCGCCTCGACTACATGATCGGTTCGATCCTGAACCTCTCGCGGCTCGACGCGATGGCGTCACCGCCGAAGTTCCAGGTGATCGAGCTCGCGCCATTCGTCGAGGAGGTCGTCGAGGATGCGCGCCTCGAGGCGGCGCAGCGACACTGCTCGCTCGAGCTGCTCGATTCCGACTGCCCGCGCGCGCAGGTCCACGGCAACCCGATGATCCTCGGCAGCGCGCTGCAGAACGTGCTGCGAAATGCCATCGTGCACACGGCCGAGGGGTCGTGCGTCGACATCAGGGTGCACGGGAGCGGCGGGGAGGCCGCGATCGTGGTGCGGGATCGCGGCCCCGGCGTTCCGGCGGACGCCCTCGAGCACATCTTCGAGCCGTTCTTCCGTGTCGATGATGGCCGCAGCCGACATCCGGGCGGTTCCGGCCTCGGGCTCGCGATCGCGTCGCGGGCGATGCGGCTGCACCGCGGGTCGGCCCGGGCGCGCAACCTGCCGGCCGGCGGGCTCGAGGTCTCGCTCACGCTGCCGCTGGTGGCGCCGGGGGCGCAGCCGATCGAGCCCGACTACGGCACCCCGCGTCCTACGGGTTGACGCCGAGGTGCGCGAGCACTGCGGCGTTGAAGGCGTCGCGGGCCTCGATGTTCGAGAGGTGGGACGCGTCGAGTATCACGAGCTTCGCGTCCGCCATCGCCCCTTGCAGCGCGGCCATGCGCTCCGGCGGCAAGGCTGCATCGGCGGCGCCGGCGATCAGGCAGGTCGGCGCCTGGATGGCTGGCAACCGCGCGCGCAGGTCCATGTCGCGGACCGCGGCGCAGGCGGCCGCATAGCCCGCGGGGTCGGTGGCGAGGAACTGGCGGCGGATGCGCGCGACTTCACCCGCTTCCCGCTGGCGGAAGCTGGCCGTGAACCAGCGGGCCATCGTCGCCTCGGCGAGCGGCGCCAGGCCTTGCGTGCGCACCAGCGCGATCCGCTCCGACCAGCTCGCGGGCGGCGGGAAATGGGCGGTCGTGCTGGCGAGCACCAGCCGGGCGACGCGCTCCGGGGCGTGGCTCGCAACCTGCATGGCGACCATCCCGCCGAGCGACAGGCCGCACCAGTGCGCGCGCCCCACGTCGAGCGCATCGAGCAGCGCACAGGCGTCGCCGGCGATGGCGCCGAGGTCCATTTCCGGTGCGCCGGTGCCCGTCGACGCACCGTGCCCGCGCAGCGAGTAGCGGATGACGTGGAAATGCGCGGCAAACACCGTGGCCTGGGCGTCCCACATCGCGAGTGAACTGCCGAGCGCGTGCAGCAGCAGCAGCGGCGGCCGCTGCGGGTCGCCCTGGCACTGGTAGTCGAGGCTGCCGCCCGTGATCCGCAGGCCGGGCACGATCAATAGCCGCGGTCGACGTCGACGACCGACAGCAGCGGTTCGCCCGACTGCCAGCGCCGCAGGTTCTCGCGCACGATGAGGCGGCGGCTGTCGTGGT
>CAZRLI010000218.1:0-4064 GCA_964600535.1 uncultured Steroidobacteraceae bacterium
GCGCGAGCAGGTGCAGAACATCGAGTAGTGTGCCGCTCGCGGCCGGATCGGCCGCGGGCTCAATCGGCCGTTTCCACGAACTTCCGCAGCCGGTCTAGGGCGTCGTCCCACTGCGCCGAGATGGCCTGCAGATGGCGCTGCACCACGGCCAGGCGTTTCGGCTGCAGCTGCCAGATGCGCTCGCGGCCGGTGCGCTCGCTGTCGATCAGGCCGGCCGCTTCGAGCGCGTTCAGGTGCTTGGTGACGGCCTGGCGCGATATGCGCGCGCCTTCGCTGAGGCGCGAGACCGACAGCGGGCCTTCGCGGCACAGGCGGCTCACGATCCTCAGGCGCGCAGGATCGCCGAGCGCCGCGAAGACCGGCGCAGCGTCGATGAGTCTCGCCGCCGAGTGCTGGCGCGTCACGCGCAACCTCTCTTGGCGGCGTCAGGCCATCCGCGCAAGGTACTTCTCGATGAGCCTCGCCTGATGCGTCCACCCTTCGTCGTTCGCCTTGAAGGCCTCTGCGCGCCGCGCGAGCGGGATGCGGTCGAAGCCCGACTCGGTGATCGTCAGCATCGTGCCCCCGGTCACCGGCTCGAGTTCGAAGACGACCAGCGTCATCGGCTCACGGGAAAAGTCCGCCGGCTCGACGGCATAAGGGTGCCAGTGGAAGGAGAACCGCTGCATCGGCTCGACGCGCTCGATCTGGAACATGAATTCCTGGCCGGCATAGGGCTCCTGCATCTTCGCGACTTCGGGGTCGATCTGCGTCGGCGTGATCCTGCCATTCAGGCGGGCACCGGGCGCGAACGGGCCGTCGAATTTCACGCCGAACCAGGTGCCGAAGTTCTCCGCATCGGCGATTGCGTTCCAGGCGCGTTCCACGGTCGCGCGCAGCAGGATCTTCTTCTCGATGCGATCGGTCGGACCCGTCATCGTGCAACCTCCAGGTTGCAGATAGCGTAGCGCGCACCGGCCGGATGCGCAACTATGAGGTTGCATGATGAGCCGACCCCGCGCGGCGACGCGGCCGGCCCGATAGCCGCGCGTTCGCCCGCGGTCAGCTCACTTGGTGGTGTAACCGCCGTTGACGAGGATCGTCTGCCCGGTCATCCACCAGCCGTCGGTCACGAGGAAGCGGACATACGGCACGATGTCCTCGATGTCGGTCAGGCCGGTCTTCGAGAACTTCGACAGCGCGGCGGCCGTCTTGTGATAGGCCTGCGCGTCGGCGCTCTCCTGGCCGTAGAAGAACGGCGTGTCCATCGGGCCGGGGCCGATCGCCGTCACTGAAATCCCGCGATCGCCGAGTTCCTTCGATGCCGCGCGCGTGAAGTGCTCGACCGGCGCCTTGGTTCCGGCATAGCTCGCATAGAACGGCGTGAAGGCGCCGAGCAGCGAGGTGACGAGCGTGCAGAGCCTGCCGTTGTCGTTCAGATGGCGGCCCGCTTCCTTGATGAAGAAGAACGCGGACTTGGCGTTGACGGCGCTCATCTCGTCGTATTCGGCTTCGGAAGTTTCCGCGATCGGCTTCTTCAGCACCTTGCCCACAGTGTTGATGGCGATGTCGGGCCGGCCGAGGGCGGCGACGGCATCCGCAAACAATTTTTCGACCGCGCCGGCTGTCGTCAGATCGGCCTGGAAGGCTGCGGCGCGCGCACCGGCGGCCTTGACGGCGGCCACGGTCGCCTCGGCCTCGGCTTTCGTGCCCGCGCTGTTGTAGTGGATCGCGATTGCCTGCGCGCCGTGGGCGGCGAAGTCGCGGGCGATCAGCCCACCGAGATTCTTGGCGCCACCGGCAATGATGACGGTCTTGCCCTTCAGGGAATGGTCGGCCATGGATCGCGCCTCCGCAGCGTTGTGGAAGCCCAATTTATCGTCCCGAATTGCAAGATAAAGCTGGAGTTTCTGACATCATATGTCATTACTTGCGCACAATCGGCAGCCGCCCGTGGACCGGATCGATCTGTTTCGCATCTTTGCCCGCGTCGTCGAGACGGCGAGTTTTACGCGCGCAGCCGAGACCCTGAGGCTGCCCCGCTCATCCGTGTCGGCGGCCGTCATCGAGCTCGAGGCACGCATCGGCGCGCGACTGCTCCATCGCACGACGCGCAAGGTATCGGTCACGCAGGACGGGAGTGCGTTCTACGAGCGCTGCCTGCGGGCCATCGTCGAAGTCGAGGAAACCGAGAGCCTCTTCCGGCAGGGCAGCGCCAAGCCCTCCGGCAAGCTGCGCATCGACGTGCCCGGCCGCATCGGACGCCTCGTCATCGCGCCGGCGCTGCCGGCCTTCCTCGATGAATTTCCGGACATTGACCTCGAACTCGGCATCACCGACCGGGCCGTCAACCTGGTCGAGGAGCGCGTCGATTGCGTGCTCCGTGTCGGGCCGCTCGCGGATTCAGGGCTGATCGCGAGGCCGATCGGCGAATTGCCGCTCATCAACCTGGCCAGCCCCGAGTATCTCGCCCGACACGGCATGCCGCGGACTCCCGATGATCTCGCCGGACACTGGGCCGTGAACTACGCCTCGGCATCGACGGGGCGCATCGAGCCCTGGGAATGGATGGACGGGACCGCGACGCGGTCCGCACCGATGCGCAGTCGCGTGACCGTCAACAGTGCCGAGGCCTATATCGCCTGCTGCGTGGCGGGACTCGGCCTGATCCAGTTCCCGGCGTACGACGTGCGGCGCCATCTCGGTTCCGGCGAGCTGGTGGAAGTCATGCCAGAGCACCGGGCCGCTCCGCTGCCGATGACGCTGCTCTATCCCCATCGCCAGCATCTGTCACGCCGGCTGCAGGTGTTCGTGGAATGGCTGGAGGCGCTGCTGAGGGCTGTGGTGGTCGGGTAAGCGACAGCGCCACGATCTCTGGCAAGCATCTACGTCCCGACCGACAAGGCCCGGGCCGTGGTGGATGCCATGGAGCGTGACATGGGAGCCACGCTTCGAGCACGCTGACAGTCCGCCCAGGCTCCATGCTGTTCATCGGCATGGGCTCGCTCTTCGCCGCGCTGAAGCTCACCTGACCTGCGAGGTCAGTCGTCCTCGTCGCGCCTGCGCTCCACCGTGAGCCACACGAGCGCCACCGTGCGCGCGACCGCCATCAGCTCACTGAGCATCGCCCTGTGCTCGCGGGCACCCGGCTCGTGGCGGCGCGCAACCCACGGCAGGCGTGGCTGCTCGATCGGCGTGAGCTTCGTCTTCGCCGATTCGTAGAGCCACTTCCATATCTTCGTCGCCTGCGCGGGCCGCCGCGCAACGGCGACGGTCAGGACGAGTACGTTCTCCGGCGAGACGAAGGTGATCACGGCGGCGTCCTGCGTCGCGCGAGATGCCGCGTCCCCGGACATGAGCACGCCCACATTCATCCGGTAGCCGCAGGGCGTATGCGCCGCAAGCTGCGGCAAGGGCAACCAGGTCTCGTCCGGGCCCTCGTAGAGCACGCGGTAGCAGGACTGCTGGTCCGCGGCGCTGACATCACTGAAAGAGAACGGCTCGACGATGCCGGTGTCGAGATCCGCCAGCCGCAGGAATGCCGACGGCGGCATGCGCCCGGCATCGACCTGCACCGAACAGGGCGCGGGTGCTGATTCCCGCAGACCACCCAGCGCGGCGCCCGACGAACCCAGAGCCAGCGGTCGCTCGAGCACGGCGGCCACTTTCGCGCGGCTGCGCGGCTTGCGCGCCTCCCTGATCGCGGTGAGCGCCTCGAGTGCGCCCATCGGCAACGCAATCAGTGATTCCTCTTCCTGCCTCGCGTCGGGATTGATGCGCACCAGAGTCACGAGCGAGCGCTCGGCAATGCGCTCGCCGAGGCGACGGATCGTCGGCAGCGCCTTGCCCGCACCGAGCTCGAGGATCACGAGGCGCCGGCCGCGCACCTGCGCGAGCCACTGGTCGAAGCGCCGCCCCTGTTCACGCGCGACGGCATCGACCCAGCGCGTATCGTTGAACATCAGCACGTTCGGCCGCGCGAGCGCGCCGCAGGCGGGGCAACGCGGCAGCTCGCCCTGGGCGGTGAGCGTCTCGAGGTCGATGCGCAGGTCCGGCAGCTCCACCGACCACACCTCGTCGCGGCA
>CAZRLI010000219.1:0-4044 GCA_964600535.1 uncultured Steroidobacteraceae bacterium
ATGCTCGATTTCTATGCGGACTGGTGCGTGTCGTGCAAGGCAATGGAGAAGTACACCTTCCCGGAGCCCGCGGTGCGATCCGCACTCGGGAAGGCGGTGCTGCTGCGCGCCGACGTGACTGCGAACGACGCGGCGGACCAGGCGCTGCTCAAGCACTTCGGCATCTTCGGCCCGCCGACGATCGCGTTCTACGGAGCCGACGGCATGGAGCGTCGCAACTTCCGCGTCGTCGGTTACATGAAGGCGGCGGAATTCGCGCCACTGGCCGCCCGCGCCATGGAGTGAGGCGTGGCGCCGGGTCCTCGGTTGTTCGGTTGTCGCGCCGCCCACGCGCGTTGGCCGGGCAACCGCAAACCCGGCACCCCTGGCCTATTGCAGTACCCTCGCTGCGTCGGCCTTGAGAAGCGGCGCGACGATGGCAGCAGGCACCAGCACCGCGTACATTCCCTCGACGTAGGGGCCCACATCGTAGGGCGAAAACAGCAACTCGATGCCACCACCCGAGCCATCGGCGGCGCGCGGCTGGAGCTGGAAGTTGCGTGCGAATCTCGCGAGGTCCGGCGCGAACGGGCCATCGGCACCGGTACCGATGAAACTGTCCTTCGCCGCGTCGTAGCCGGGCATGCGCGCGCGCTTCACCGCGATGAGTGCGTCGCGCGCCGCCTGCGCCAGCGCGACCACGGCCGGTGAGCCGGGCCGCGCATCCCTGAGCAGATCCGCCAGTGCAAGGCGCCGCTGGCCCAGCCGGTCCCAGACGAATGCCTCGACACTGGTCATCGGGTGCGCGCCGCCGCTGTACGAGGAGACCACGCCGCGAACATCGAGGTAGCGGTCACCCGCCGGCCTGCTCGTCCAGTCCGCATTGAAGAAGTAGCCGTCGGCCGTTGCAACGCCGCGCGCCTGGACATCGAGCTGCGAGGCGACCTGGGTCTCGGCGAGCGAGGCGCGCATGCGCGGCTCGAGCAGTTCGTGCAGCCGCGGCACGGCCGCGATGCCACCATCGAGCGTGATCTGCCCCTCGAAGCCGTTTGCCTTCGCCGTCACCTTGACCGGCTCCGGTGCCACGGTCCGCGGCAGGTCGACTTCGGCCCGCTTGCAGGCCGCGAGCGCGCACAGCAGGGACAACGCAACCGGGACCGCGGGCTTCATGGGTCGAGTGTACAGGCTCGGCGGTCCGGGATTGGCCGTGGCACACTCCCGGGGATGACGCCGCAACGACTGCTCATGCTGATCGCCGTCACCGGCCTCGCCGCGGCGGCGGGCTTCCTCACCTATCGCGCGGCGGTCGTTCCCGGTCCCGTCCCGGTACCGACCGCCGCCAGGGCCACGGTCGCGGCGAGCCCGGGCGAAGCCGATGCGGCAGAGGAAGACAACGCGCCACCGCCCCCCGTCATCCCCGATACCTTGCCCCGCTTCACGCTGAAGGATCGCGACGGCGTGCCGCGCACGCTCGCGAACTGGTCGGGACACCCGCTGCTGGTGAACTTCTGGGCGACCTGGTGCGCGCCCTGCCGGCGCGAGATTCCGCTGCTCATGCAACTGCGCCGGCAGCACGCATCCCGCGGCCTCGAAGTCATCGGTATCGCCGTCGATTTTCGCGAAGATGTACTCAAGTACGCCGCCGACATCGGCATCGACTACCCGCTCCTGATCGGCGAACAGGACGGCCTCGACGCCGCCGCGGCCTTCGGCGTCGAGCCGGTGTTCCCGTTCTCCGTGTTCTCCGATCGCCAGGGGCGCATCGTGGCCGTACGTGTCGGGGAGTTGCACGCGGATGAGGCCGCGTTCATCCTCGCGCGGGTGGATGCCGTGGACGCCGGGCGCCTCGAACTCCGCGCTGCACAGCAGCAAATTGCCGACAAGCTCCGCGAACTGGCGGCCAGCCGCGCCCAAACTGCCACATAAGCGCCAGATATCGCTCGATTTTGCGCGCAAGTTTCGCGAACGCCGCAAATCCGGTAGATTGCGCCGTCCATGGCGCGCCTCCTGCTACTGAACGGGCCCAACCTCAATCTGCTCGGTCAGCGGGAACCGCAGACCTATGGCGCGGCCACCCTCGAGCAGTTGGTCGAACGCGCCACCGCCACCGCCCGTTCGGCCGGCCACGAGCTGCTCGCCTTCCAGAGCAATGCCGAGCACGCGCTCGTCGAGCGGGTGCATGCCGCCCGCACCGACGGCACGGCGTTCCTGATCGTGAACCCCGGGGCCTTCACCCATACCAGCATCGCGTTGCGCGACGCGCTGCTCGCCGTGGCGCTGCCGTTCATCGAGGTTCACCTCTCGAACGTCTTCGCGCGCGAATCCTTTCGGCACCACTCCTATTTCACCGACATCGCGGTCGGCGCCATCTTCGGGCTCGGCGGCGCCGGCTATGAACTCGCGGTGCGCGCCGCGGCCGGGCAACTCGCCGCGCGCGGCGCCCCCTAACCCACTTCCGCCACGGGACACACGGCATGGACATACGCAAGGTCAAGAAGCTGATCGAGCTGCTCGAGGAATCGGGCATCGCCGAGATCGAGATCAAGGAAGGCGAGGAGTCCGTCCGCATCAGCCGCATGTCCGCGGGCGCCACCACCCAGCACATCATCGCGGCGCCCCTGCCGGCCGCCGCCATCACCGCCCCGGCACCGGCCGCGGCGTCCGCGGCTGCGCCGGCCGCCGCACCGCGAAAGTCGAATGAATTCGTGGTGACTGCGCCGATGGTGGGGACGTTCTATGCCTCGCCATCGCCCGGCGCCAAGGCCTTCGTCGAGATCGGCGACGAGGTGAAAGTGGGCCAGGTGCTCTGCATCATCGAGGCGATGAAGATGATGAACCAGATCGAGAGCGAGCGCGCCGGCAGGATCGTCGCGGTGCTCGCGAAGAACGGCGAGCCCGTCGAGTTCGGCCAGCCCCTCTTCGCCATCGAGTAACGGGACTCGCCGATGCTCGACAAGATCGTCATCGCCAACCGCGGCGAGATCGCGCTTCGCATCCTGCGCGCCTGCCGCGAGCTCGGCATCAAGACGGTCGCCGTCCACTCGACGGCCGACCAGAACCTGAAGCACGTGCTGCTCGCCGACGAGACCGTCTGCATCGGCCCGCCGTCGTCGCGCGAGAGCTACCTCAACATGCCGGCGATCATCAGCGCGGCCGAGGTGACGGACGCCGTCGGAATCCACCCGGGCTACGGGTTCCTGTCCGAGAACGCGGACTTCGCGGAGCGGGTCGAGAATAGCGGCTTCGTGTTCGTGGGCCCGAAGAGCGAAACCATTCGCCGGATGGGCGACAAGGTCTCCGCGATCCGCGCCATGAAGGAGCACGGCGTGCCCTGCGTGCCGGGATCCGACGGGCCGCTGCCCGAGGACCACGACGAGTGCTTCCGCATGGCGCGGACGATCGGCTACCCGGTCATCATCAAGGCTTCCGGCGGCGGCGGCGGGCGCGGCATGCGCGTGGTGCACAGCGACGCGACGCTCGTGAACGCGATCAACGTCGCGAAGACCGAGGCGCTCGCCGCCTTCGGCAACGACACGGTCTACATGGAGAAATTCCTCGAGAAGCCGCGGCACATCGAGTTCCAGGTGCTCGGGGACAACTACGGCAGCGTCGTCTGCCTCGGCGAGCGCGACTGCTCGCTGCAGCGCCGCCACCAGAAGATCATCGAGGAGTCGCCCGCGCCCGGGATCACGGCGAAGCAGCGGGCCGAAATGACCGAGCGCCTCATCGCCGCCTGCGCCGCGGTCGGGTACCGCAGCGCCGGGACGCTCGAGTTCCTCTACGAGGACGGCAGTTTCTACTTCATCGAGATGAACACGCGCGTGCAGGTCGAGCACCCGGTCACCGAGCTCGTCACGGGCGTCGACATCGTCAAGATGCAGCTCAAGATCGCGGCGGGCGAGCCGCTGCCTTTCAAGCAGGAGGACATCGTGCTGCGCGGCTGGGCGATGGAGTGCCGCATCAACGCCGAAGACCCGAAGACCTTCGCGCCCTCACCGGGACCCGTGCGGCTCTGGCACGCGCCCGGCGGCCCGGGCGTGCGCGTCGACAGCCACCTGTACTCCG
>CAZRLI010000220.1:0-4030 GCA_964600535.1 uncultured Steroidobacteraceae bacterium
ATTGCCACGCTGCACGGAGGCGAAATCGAGCGCCTCGCTGGTCGACCCGCTGCCCACCGAGGACGCGGCGCCGCCGCCGAGGCCGATCAGCATCGCGGGGCCACCGAGCACGATGATCTTCGCGCCGACCGGCACCTCGCCCTTCGCGACGTGCGCGCGACGCACGTTGCCGACGCCGCCGGCGATCATGATCGGCTTGTGGTAGCCGCGCACGCGCCCCGCGGGATCGCCGGCCGCGTGCGCCTCGAAGCTGCGGAAATAGCCGCAGATGTTCGGGCGGCCGAACTCGTTGTTGAATGCCGCGGCGCCAATCGGTCCCTCGAGCATGATGTCGAGCGCCGAGGCAATGCGGTCCGGCTTGCCAAAGGGCGTTTCCCAGGGCTGCGGCAGGCGCGGGATGCGCAGGTGCGACACCGAGAAGCCCGCCAGTCCCGCCTTGGGCTTGGCGCCGAGCCCGGTGGCGCCCTCGTCACGAATCTCGCCGCCCGCGCCAGTTGCCGCCCCGGGGAACGGCGAGATGGCGGTCGGATGGTTGTGGGTCTCGACCTTCATCAGGATATCGATCGGCTCGACGCTGCGCCGGTAGGCCCCGCCTCGCGGCCCGGCGTACCAGCGCGCCCCGCTGGTGCCCTCGATGACCGCTGCATTGTCGCGATAGGCCGAGAGCACGCCCTGCGGACTGCGCGCGTGGGTGTTGCGGATCATCGCGAACAGCGACTTCGGCATCGGCGCACCGTCGATGATCCAGTCGGCGTTGAAGATCTTGTGCCGGCAGTGTTCCGAGTTCGCCTGCGCGAACATCATCAGTTCCACGTCGGTCGCGTCGCGACCGAGGCGCTCGAAGGCAGCCTGGAGATAGTCGATCTCGTCTTCCGACAGGGCGAGCGCCAGCTCGCGGTTCGCGTCCTCGAGCGCGGGCCGGCCGCCGGCGCGCGCGATGTGCCGCAGGCCCCCCGGCGGCGAGTGCGCAAACAGCACGGCGAGGCCCGCCGCGTCGAGGAACACCGCTTCCGTCATCCGGTCGTGCAGGGGCGCGGCGAGCCGGGCCAGTGCGTCGCCATCGAGCACATCGACGCCCGAGAGGCGGTATTCGATCGCCCGCTCGATGCGATGCACGGCGTCGAGCCCGCAGACCCGCGCGATGTCGGTCGCCTTGCTCGCCCACGGCGATATGGTGCCGGCGCGCGGCGCCACCACGACGACCCGCCCGCCGCCCTGCGCGGCGGGCATCGCGGGCGCGCGCGGCCCGTAGGTCAGCAGGCTCTCGAGGAGCGCATGCTCGGGCGGGGCCAGCGTGCGCGCGACGTCAATGACGTGCAGGAAGCGCGCCTCGAGCGCGCGCACGCGGGGTTCGAACGCACGCAGGCGTTCGAGCAGCTTCGCGAGACGAAACGGGGAGAGTGCGGGAGCGCCTGTGAGTACCAGCATCGTGCGAGCGACCTATTTGCGCGGTCCCTCGCTGCCCGGTGGTGGTGAGTAGATCGGCCCGGGGAACTGCGCCACGTTGCCGCCCTCGAACGCACTGATCTTGCTGACGCCCTGTTTCTTCACTTCGTCGATGCGCAGCACCGAATGCAGCGGCAGCCAGCTGCGCTTGACGCCCTCGAACTCGCCCTTGACCCGTTCCTCGCCGGGATCGAGCACGACGGAGCTGCGCTCGCCGAACACAAGTTCTTCTATCTCTATGAATCCAAAGAGATTTCCATGGTGTACCTTGCGGGCATAGACCTCGTAGACCTTGCCCTGGTTCACGAACATGACCTTGAAAATGTGACTGGCTGCCATCGGACGGGGGAGCTTGCTTGTTAATTTAGGCTTCCCATTATATGTGTGTACGGCCGCCAGGGCGGGTCCGTACGAACGGTCGTTGCATGGCGCTCAGGCTGCGTGTCGTCAGTTCCCAGCGTCGCTCCCTCGGGGAGCGGGCGACGATCGTCTTTGGCGTGGGCGGCGGCACGATTGGCCGCGCGGCCGACAACGACTGGGTGCTGCCCGACCCGCTCCGCTATGTCTCGAGCTGCCATGCCCGGGTGCACTTCAGGAAGGGACAGTGGCTGCTCGAGGACCTCTCGACGAACGGCGCCTATGTCAACGACAACGAGCGCCCGATCGGCAAGCACGCCACGCACAAGCTCGCCAACGGCGACCTGATTCGCCTCGGCGACTATGAGCTGCTCGTCGCCGTCGATGCGGCGACCGATTTTCCACCGACCGACAGCGCACGGGTGGCGCTCGACATCCTCGGTGCCAGCCGGGCCGACCCGGCGGCCACCGACGGCGACATCGGCGCGTCGATCAACATGGCCTCGCTGCTCGCCGCCGACGGTTCGGTGAGCGACAGCTTCCGCGCGGTCAATGCCTTTGGCCAGGCGGTCGCGACCCCGCTCGACCCGCTGCGCGATTCGAACGTCGCGCGCCAGGCCGAGGCGGAGGCCGTGTCGCGGCGCATGGCGCGGCTCGCGCGCGCGGCGCGCGCGCAGGAGGCGGCGCAGCCGGCGGCGTTCCACGACGTGCAGACCGGCCTCGCGGCCTTCTGCCGCGGAGCGGGCATCGACCCCGATCGACTGCCCGCCGATGCACAGACCCGCATGCTCCACCTCGCCGGCCAGTTGTTCCGCGAGGCGCTGCTCGGACTCAAGGACCTGAGCCGCCATCACCACGAAGTGCGCAACAGCTATCGCATCGAATTGCCGGCGGCGGCGGCAGACGAGCCCTTCCCGCTCGATCGCGGCGCGGTCGACGACCTCGTCACCAGCGTCCTCTCGAGCCATGACAGCCGGCGCATCGACGCGGTGCAATGGCTGCGCGAGCGCTTCGAGGACACGCGCGGCCATGAGCGCGCGGCGGGCGCGGCGCTGCGGGCGGCCTTCATCGAGTTCATCGACCGCCTCGACCCGGTCGAACTCGAGAGCCGCTTCAATCGCGCCCTGAAGAAAGGCAATACCGCGGGCGCCCAGCGGGCCCAGTACTGGGACCTGTACGCCGACTTCTACCGCAACATCACCGAAATGCCGGCGAACCAGCTGCCGCACGTGTTCGTCGAGGCATTCGCGCGCGCCTACGCCGAGGCGCGCCGCGCTGCGCGCGACGGCGGCGGCAAGTCAGGGAGCTGACTGCGCCGGCAGCGCCAGCAGTTCGCTGACGCCGCCCCACAGGACCTGCACGCCGATGCAGAAGAGCAGGAACGCGGACAGCCGCATGATGATGTTCGTGCCCGTGCTGCCGAGCAGGCGTGCCACGCGCTCCGACCAGCGATACAGCAGGTAGACGAGCGCGCTGATGCACAGCGCCGTCAGCGCGACCTCCACGACGAACCCGAGGTAGTGCAGCCGGCCGATGTCGCGCGGCCGGCTGGTGCCGAGGGAGATCGCCACCGCGATCGTTCCGGGACCCGTCGTGAGCGGCATCGCCAGCGGGTAGAAGGCGATGCGACGCACCGTCTCGCGCTCCACCAGCGCGGCCGCCGCGCTCTCGGCGGCCCGCTCCTGCATCGGCGCGACGTCGTCGGGCGCATTGAGCATCTTCCAGGCCGCGAGCGCGATCACGATGCCGCCCGCGACGCGGAGCACGGGAATGGAGATGCCGAAGAACTCGAGCACATAGGCGCCGATGTAGACGGAGCCGGTCACGATCGCGAAGCTGTAGATCGCAACCCAGCGCGCGAGCTGCGCACGGACTGCGCGCGGGTAGTGGTCGGTGGCCGACAGGAAGACGAAGCTGCCGCCGAGCGGATTGATGATCGAGAAGAGCGCCGGGAAGGCAATCAGGAAGAACGACACCGCGCCATGTTACCGGACTTGCCGGGGCGCCTTCACGTCCTGCCTGCCGTTGATGGCACCGCTCACCTGCAGGCGCTCCCACGCCTCCTCGGCATCCGCGGCAAACCGGAACAGCGCCAGGTCCGCTTCCGTCACCATGCCGGCGGCGGCGAGTGCCCGGAAATCGATGATCGAGGTCCAGTAGGCCTCATCGACCAGCACGGTCGGGATGCGCGGCGCCTTGTTGGTCTGCTGCAGCGTCAGGATCTCGA
>CAZRLI010000221.1:0-4027 GCA_964600535.1 uncultured Steroidobacteraceae bacterium
TGCGCACCTACTGGGAGCGGCCGGGGGTCGACTAGGCTCGCGCGCCTTCAGTCCGCGAACTTCTCGTCGGCGAATATCGCGGTGCGTGCCGCCGAGCCCGCGGCGATCCGGCCGCGATACATGCCGAGGTCGTTGATCGCGAAGGCCGGCGTGCCGTCCGCGCCCATCGCGATGAGGCCGCCATCGCCGCCGATGGCGCCGACCGCCATGATCGTGTCGTGCGCGGCCTTCCCGATGCCCGAGCCTTGCCACGTCACCCGGTCGCAGACCTGGCGCGCGGCGCTTTCGCGAATGAAGAATTCGCCGGTGCCGGTGGCCGACACGGCGCAGGCGCCGTCCTTCGCATAGGTGCCGGCGCCGATGATCGGCGAGTCGCCGATGCGGCCCCAGCGCTTGCCGGTCGTACCGCCGGTCGAGGTCGCCGCGGCGAGGTGCCCCCGCGCGTCGATGGCGACGGCACCGACCGTGCCGTAGGCATGCGTCGGATCGAGCAGCGCGGCAGCCTGGTGCTGCGCGCGCCACCGGAGCAACTGCTGCCAGCGCTGTTCGGTGCGGAACCACGAGGGATCCACCTGCTCGAGGCCTGCCTCGACCGAGAACCTGTCCGCGCCCTCGCGCGCGAGCATGACGTGCGGCGACTTTTCCATGACCGCGCGCGCGAGGCTCACCGGGTGGCGGGTGCGCGTGACGCCGGCGACCGCGCCGGCCTTTTCGGTCGCGCCATCCATGATGGCTGCATCGAGCTCGTTGCGACCGTCTGCCGTGAATACCGCCCCGCGTCCCGCGTTGAACAGCGGGTTGTCCTCGAGCACGCGCACCACCGCCTCGACCGCGTCGAGGGCGCTGCCGCCGGCCTCGAGCACCGCGCCACCTGCGCGCAGCGCTTCCTCGAGCCCGGCGCGATAGGCCCTTTCCTGCCCGGCCGACAGCGAGCCGCGTTCGATGACGCCCGCGCCACCGTGGATGGCGAGCGACCAGAGTGGCACTTCGTCCAGGCGGCCATCGACGACGGTGAAGGCGCGCTGGAACGATGGCCGCTCCACGCGCCGCTCGAGCAGATGCAGCACGGACCCCTGGCCGATGCCTTGCGCCGTCACCCGCTGCAGCTGCAGGGGCCTGCCTGGCGATTGCTGGCCACGGAAGCCGCCTGCGAACAGCCACGCGGCACCATTGGGGTCCGTTGCGTAGATGCGTGCGGTTCCGTCGGGCTCGACCGCAAGCGCCGCGCTCTCGTCGACCCCGAGTCCCCACAGGGCACGATCCGCCTGGCCCCCGAGTGTCGCGGCCTTGGCGAGAAAGGCGAGCAATCGCCCCTGCCTGCCGCGTTCCTTGAAGTGGGTATCGGTGACAATGCCGCGCAGCAGCGCGAGGTGCAGGAAATCGCCCTCGATGGTCACCGCCGGGCCTAGCGGATCGGCCAAGGCCTCGGGCGAGGTGATGCTGCCGTTGTCCATCGCCCCATACAGGTACTCGCCGAGGATCGCGAGGCCCGCACTCGTGCCCCCGAGGGGCTTGCCCGCCGCCACGTGCGCATCGAGCGCGGCGGCCACCGGCGTGCCCTTCCAGAACCGCACATAGCGCGCCTGGTCACCCCCGGCGATGAAGATGCCGTCCGCCTTCGCGAGCGCGGCGAGTATCTTCGGGTCGCTCGAGGCACCACGGCCGGTGAACACGAAGGTCTCGGCGGACACGAGGCCGCCGACGTCATGGAAGAATTCGTCGGCGACCTCACCGCCCTGCGACGCACGCAATACGACCAGGTGGCCGTGTCCCGCCTTGGCGATGAACCAGCGCAAGGCGTCGAAGTTGCGGTCGCCGCCGCCCATCAGCAGCAGGCCGCCGCTCACCGCGCCGGGAGTCTGCGCCGCGGGATCGCCGACGACGTAGTGGCGATAGTCGCCCGCGAACGCCGCTGGAAAGGACAGCACGAGCGCGGCTGCCGCGAGGCAGGCGGCGCGTATCGGGGCGGCTCTCATGCGCTCATTCTCCTTCGGTCGGATGCGGCGCGTCCTCGCGCAATGCCTTCGGTAAGACGAACACCACGTGCTCTTCCCTACCCTGCATCTCGCGCGGCGGCTCGCCGCCCCAGCCGCGCAGGCGTTCGATGACCTGGCGCACCAGCACCTCGGGCGCCGAGGCCCCGGCCGTGACGCCGACCGCGCGGCGGCCCGCGAACCATTCCGCTCGCAGGTCGTCGGGCCCATCGACCAGGTAGCCCGGCACGCCCGCGCGGTCCGCGAGCTCGCGCAGGCGGTTCGAGTTGGAACTCGTCACCGAGCCGACCACGATCAGGACATCGCACTCGGCGAGCAGCTGCTTCACTGCATCCTGCCGGTTCTGCGTGGCATAGCAGATATCCTCCTTGCGGGGACTCGCCAGCTGCGGGAAGCGGCGGCGCAGTGCCGCGACGATTTCCGCGGTGTCGTCGACCGACAGCGTCGTCTGGGTCACGAACGCGAGGCGCACCGGGTCATGGATCGTGACGTTCGCGGCGTCCTCGACCGATTCGACCAGTACGATGCGCCCGCCCCAGGAGGTGTCGAAGCGGCCCATCGTTCCCTCGACCTCGGGATGGCCCTCGTGCCCGATCAGGATGACCTCGCGTGCCTCGCGTGCAAAGCGCCCGACTTCCATGTGCACCTTCGTGACCAGCGGGCAGGTTGCGTCGTAGATGGTCAGGCCGCGCCGCCGCCCCTCTTCCTCGACGGCGCGCGACACGCCGTGCGCGGAAAAGATCACCGTGGCCCGATCGGGCACCTCATCGAGTTCGTCGACGAAGACGGCGCCGAGTCCGCGCAGCCGGTCGACGACGTAGCGGTTGTGCACGACCTCGTGGCGCACGTAGATCGGTGCGCCGAACAGCTCGATCGCGCGCTCGACGATGTCGATGGCCCGGTCGACACCGGCGCAGAAGCCGCGCGGATTGGCGAGCAGGACCTTCATCGGCGCGATTCGATCAGTGCGTCGACGATCAGGCAGATGGCGCCGATGGTAATCGCCGAGTCGGCGACATTGAAGGCCGGAAAGAACGCGTCATTCCAGTGCGCGTGGACGAAGTCGATGACGTAGCCGTGGCGCATGCGGTCGACCACGTTGCCGAGCGCCCCGCCGAGGATCAGCGCTAGGCCGCAGGCCAGCCAGGCCTGGGCGCGCGCGTGCACGCCGCGCAGCCACACGACGATGCCGGCGCTCACGACGAGCGCCAGCCCCGTGAAGAACCAGCGCTGCCAGCCGCCCGCCCCCGCGAGGAAACTGAAGGCGGCGCCGGGGTTGTGCAGGCGGGTGATGTCGAGCACCGGCAGCAGCGGGACGCTCTCGTAGAGCGCGAAATGTCGCTCGATCCACGCCTTGCTCGCCTGGTCGAGCGCGACGACCAGCGCCGCCAGCGGCAGCCAGCGCCAACCGCTCATGCGTAGCGCCTCGCCTCGCCGGCGGTCGTCAGGTTGGTCACGCAGCGACCGCAGAGTTCGGGGTGCGCGGCATGCGCGCCGACGTCGGCGAGCCGGTGCCAGCAGCGCACGCACTTTGGCGCCGCGGTCGGCGCGACGCGGATCGCGACGCCCTCGCCGACGGCGACGCTGTCGGGCGGGGCCGCACCCTGGTGGGTACGCGCCGCCGAAGTGATCAGGAGGAAACGCAACTCCTCGCCCAGCGCCGCGTACCGCGGGTATGCGGCCGCGGAACACCAGATGTCGACCTGCGCCTCGAGTGGTGCGCCGATCGCGCCTGCATCGCGCAGCTTCTCGAGTTCGCGGGTCACCACGGCACGCAGCGCAAACAGCGCCGTCCAGTCGATGTCGCCCGCCGGCACCTCCGGCAGCGCGTGCCAGACCTCGCATTGCACGGATTCGCCGCGCGCACCGGGCAGGTGCTGCCAGATCTCCTCGGCGGTGAACGACAGGACCGGCGCCAGCCAGCGCACCATCGCTTCGGCGATGTGGAACATCGCCGTCTGGGCGGAGCGGCGCGCGTGGCTCCCTGCGGGGGTGGTGTAGAGCCGGTCCTTCAGCACGTCGAGGTAGAACCC
>CAZRLI010000222.1:0-3987 GCA_964600535.1 uncultured Steroidobacteraceae bacterium
GCGCACGTTCATGCGGTTGCGCCGCGCGATCGCCGACAGGGTGTCGCCGCGCCGCACGACGTGCACGCCGCCGCGCGTGCGCACGCCGCGATCGACCCGCAGCGCGGCGAGCTGCACCTTGGCCGGCAGCTCGGTGACCCCCGAGGGAACCCTCAGGTCGTCGCCGACCACCAGCTTCGCGGTCGCGGGCAGGTCGTTCAGCTCGCGCACCACGTGCGCCTGCGTGTGGTACTCGCGCGCGATTTCCGCGACGGTGTCGCCGGCTTGCACACGATGATGGGTGACCCGCATGCGCTCATCGGCTGTCAGCTGGCGCAGGCTCTCGCTGAACAGGTCAGCGGTATCGGCCGGCACCAGCAGGTGGTGCGGTCCCGCCGGGTCGGTCGCCCAGCGGTGGAACGCGGGGTTCAGCGTGTACAGTTCCTCGTAGGAGATGCCCGCGAGGTCCGCGGCGAGCTTCATGTCGATCTGGCCGAGCGTGTCGACGCTGACGAAATAGGGCTCGTTGGGCAGCGCGCTGAACTCGATGCCGTAGTCCTGCGGCGAGAGGAACAGGCGCGCCATCGCGAGCAGCTTCGGCACGTAGGCGCGGGTCTCCTTCGGCAGGCGCGCGCTGATCGAGAAGAAATCGGTCGGCTGCCCCGCGGCCGCGGCGGCGCGCACCGCGCGCTCGACATTGGCCTCGCCGCAGTTGTAGGCCGCGACGGCGAGCAGCCAGTCGTCGAACTCATCGTGCAGGAACTGCAGGTAATCGAGCGCGGCCCGCGTCGACTCGATGACATCGCGGCGGCCGTCGTACCACCAGTTCTGCTTCAGGCCGAAGCGCGAGCCGGTCGGCGGGATGAACTGCCAGAGGCCCGAGGCCCGGGCGCGCGAATAGGCGTAGGGCTCGAACGCGCTCTCGACCACCGGCAGGAGGGCCAGTTCGAGCGGCATCTGCCGGGACTCGATCTCGCCGACGATGTGATAGAGATAGGGGCCCGCGCGGCCGAACACGCGGTCGAGGTATTCGGGATTGTTCGCGTACCAGCGGAATTCGCGGTCGATCGCGCCGGATTCGACGTCCGGCAGCTGGTAACCGGCGCGGATGCGGTCGAAGAGGTCCGAATATTTCTCCGGGGTGATACCGGCGACCGTGACGGGCGCTTCCGGTGGCGGAGCGACCATCGGTGCGGGTGCCGGCGCGGCGGCTACCGGCGCTGGCTCGGCCTGTGCGGCGGCAGGCGGGGGAGGCTCGCGCACGGTCGCGCACGCGCTCAGTGTCAGGGCGGCCAGCAGGCCCAGGATCCGTTTCAAAAAATGTCCCCCGTCCGAGAGAGGCGGCAGCAGCGTTAACGTACCCCCTTGAATCGGCGTATTTAACCTGTAAGTTCACATATTGGCTAGCTTTTTTGTGCCCGGGTTCACGTAACACATGCCGTCCGGCCTACCCCTGGTTGATTCCTGGCTGCGCGAGGCGCCGGGTGCGTCGCTGCTGGCGGCGGAAACCGCGCTGCTCGCCGAGGTACTCGACGACGTGTTCGGCTGGGAGCTGTTGCAGGTCGGCCTGTGGGGGCCGCCGCGCGGGCTCATCCAGGCGTCGCGCACGCGCCAGCGGACCGTCATTGCCGAGCGTGCCCTCGAGGGCGTCGACCTCGTGGCCCGCCTGCCGCAGTTGCCGATCGCGGGCGGCGCCGTCGATGCCGTGCTGCTGCCACACACGCTCGAGTTCCTTCCCGACCCGAAGGCGATGATCCGCGAGGCCGATCGCGTGCTCGCGGGCGAAGGGCAGCTGATCGTCGCCGGCTTTCGCCCGTGGAGCCTGTGGGGCGTGCGCTCGCGGCTGTCGCGGGGGAATTTCCCGCCCGGCGTCCGCCAGCTGCTCGCCGAACGTCGCGTCTGCGACTGGCTCGCCCTGCTCGGCTACGAGATCATCGCTGCGCGCCGCTACCTGCACGGCGCCTATATCCTCAGGGCCCGCAAACGCGTCTACACCATGACACCGATCAGGATCCGGCCCCGCGAACGCGCCGCCGTCATCGGCAGCCTCGTCAAACCGACCTCGCGCACCCGTTCATGAGCGGGGTCACCATCTATACCGACGGCGCCTGTCGCGGCAATCCGGGGCCCGGCGGCTGGGGCGCGCTGCTGTCGAGCGGCGAGCACGTGCGGGAGCTTTCGGGTGCCGATGCGGCGACGACCAACAATCGCATGGAGCTGACCGCGGTGATTCGCGCGCTCGAGGCTTTGAGGCGACCCGCTGCCGTGACGCTCTACACAGATTCGGAGTACGTGAAGCGCGGCATCAGCGAATGGCTGCCGTCCTGGAAGGCGCGCGGCTGGAAGACCGCGGCGAACAAGCCGGTGAAGAACCAGGACCTGTGGGAGGCGCTCGATGCGCTCGCGGGCCGGCACAAGGTGGACTGGCACTGGGTCAAGGCCCACTCGGGCATCGCAGGCAACGAGCGCGCCGACGCGCTCGCCAATCGTGCCATCGATGCGATGCTGGCCGGCGGCTTCGAGTAGAATCCCGCGCAATGCGCCAGATCGTCCTCGACACCGAAACCACCGGCCTCGAAGTCGAACGCGGTCATCGCATCATCGAGATCGGCGCCATCGAGCTGGTCAACCGGCGGGCGACCGGCCGCAAGTTCCACAAGTACCTGAATCCCGGGCGCGAGATCGACGAAGGCGCCCGGGCCGTGCACGGCATCTCGAACGCCGACCTCGCGAGCGCGCCGCGCTTCGGCGAGGTCGCCGCGGACCTGCTCGGGTTTGTCGCGGGCGCCGAACTCGTCATCCACAACGCATCCTTCGATGTCGGCTTCCTCGACGCCGAGCTCGCGCGCCTGCCGGAATCGGCCGGCCTGCCGCGCAGCATCGCGGGGCAATGCGCCGTGCTCGACACGCTGGCGCTGGCCCGCGAGATGCATCCGGGCCAGCGCAACAACCTCGATGCGCTCTGCAAGCGCTACGGGATCGACAACTCGCACCGCGAGCTGCACGGGGCGCTGCTCGACGCGCGCATCCTCGCCGACGTCTACCTCACGATGACGGGCGGCCAGGGCGCCCTGGCGCTCGACGCGGGGCGCGCGGGCGCCGCCGCGGGCGCCGAGGGTCGCGGCGTGCAGGCGCTGGTCCGACCCGACGCCGGCCTCGTCGTGCGCGCCGCGAGCGCCGCGGAGCTCGCGGAGCACGAGCGCATGCTCGACCTGGTCGCGAAGGCGAGCGGCGACCGCTGCGTCTTCCGGCAATGCGACCTGGGTCGCGTCCAGGCCGCCGCAAACCAACAATAATCCGCCTTTTTCCACCATCGAGGGACTATGGCCAGCTTGCGCAACTGTCGAATCGGTGTGGTCGGTCTCGGCTACGTGGGCCTGCCCCTCGCGGTCGAGTTCGGCAAGCACTACGAGACCGTCGGATTCGACATCAAGCCGGAGCGCATCGCCGAGCTCTCCAAGGGCCGGGACAGCACGCTCGAGGTCTCGCGTGCCGAGCTCAAGGCTTCGAAGCGGCTGTCCTTCACCAGCGAACTGGCGGCGCTGCGCAAGTGCCGGGTATTCATCGTCACGGTGCCGACCCCGATCGACAGCTACAAGCGGCCCGACCTCACGCCGCTCGTCAAGGCGAGCGAGACGCTCGGCAAGGTGCTGAAGAAGGGCGATATCGTGATCTACGAATCGACCGTCTATCCGGGCTGCACGGAAGAGGAGTGCGTGCCGGTGCTCGAGCGCGTGTCCGGGCTCACCTTCAACCGGGACTTCTTCGCCGGCTACAGCCCCGAGCGCATCAATCCGGGCGACAAGCAGCACCGGGTCACGACAATCAAGAAGGTGACCTCGGGCTCCACGCCGGAGGTGGCCGAGTTCGTCGACAAGCTCTACGGCTCGATCATCACCGCGGGAACGCACAAGGCATCGAGCATCAAGGTCGCGGAGGCCGCGAAAGTCATCGAGAACACGCAGCGCGACGTCAACATCGCGCTGATCAACGAGCTCGCGCTGATCT
>CAZRLI010000223.1:0-3987 GCA_964600535.1 uncultured Steroidobacteraceae bacterium
ATCGGGTAGAAGGTCGAGGCGTTGTTGACGAGCACGTCGAGGCGGCCGAAGGCCGCGAGCAGCGCCTCGATGATCCGCGGCAGCTGCGCGGTATCGAGCAGGTCGGCGGCGATCCCGATCGCGGATCCGGCGCGCTCGCCATTGAGCGCCGCGAGCAGCGCCGCGGCATCGGGCGCCGAGCGGTGGTAGTGCACGCCGACCTGCGCGCCCGCCGCGTGCAGCGTCCGCGCGATCTCCGCGCCCACGCGGCGCGCGCCACCGGTGACCAGTACGGCTTTGCCGGCGAGCGGTGCCGCAGGGAGTGTGGTCGTGGCCATGGCGCCTGAGCTTACACTGACCCCGGACGAGCAGGCGCACGAGGCACGGGTTCGCGAGGCGATCTGCGCGCGCATCGCCGCGGCGGGCGGCGCCATCCCCTTCGCCGAGTTCATGGCGCTCGCGCTCTACGCGCCGGGCCTCGGCTATTACAGCGCGGGCGCCCGCAAGTTCGGTGCCGGCGGCGATTTCACGACGGCGCCGGAGATCTCGCCGCTCTTCGGGCGCTGCCTGGCGCGCCAGTGCCGCGAAGTGCTCGCGGTGACCGGTGGCTCGATCCTGGAGTTCGGTGCGGGCACCGGCGCGCTTGCGGCCACCGTGCTCGAGGCGCTCGCCGCGCTCGATGCGCCGCCGGATCGCTATTTCATCCTCGAGGTCAGCGCGGACCTGCGCGCGCGGCAGCAGGAAAGGCTTGCGCGCCTGGCGCCGCCGCTCGCGGCCCGCGTCACCTGGCTCGATCGCCTGCCCGGGTCGCCGCTTGCGGGCGTGCTGCTCGCGAACGAAGTGCTCGATGCGCTGCCCTGCGAGCGCTTCGTCGCGCGCGCCGGCAGTGCGCGGCGCCTCGGCGTGGGCCTCGATGCACGGGGGGGCTTGCGCGAGGTCGAGCTGGGCGATGAGGCCGTGCTGCCGCCGGGACTCGACGCGGGCGTACTGCCCGACGGCTATCGCGGCGAATGGTGCCCGACGATCGCGCCGTGGATCGCGAGCCTGGCGGCCTGCCTCGAGCGTGGCCTGGTGCTCGCCTGCGACTACGGACAAGCGCGCGGGGCGCTCTATCACGCCGGGCGCGGCGGCGGCACGCTGCAATGCCACTTCCGCCATCGGGTCCACGCCGATCCGTTCGTGAACCTGGGCCTGCAGGACATCACGGCCTGGGTCGATTTCACCGCGGTTGCCGAGGCCGCGGCGGATGCGGGCCTCGAGGTGGCAGGGTTCACGACGCAGGCGGCGTTGCTGCTCGCGCTCGGCATCGAGCGCGACGTCGCGGGCGAGGCCGACGGTCCGGCGCGCTACGCGCGCGCGTCGCAGGCGCGGCGGCTGCTGATGCCGGATGAAATGGGCGAAATCTTCAAGGCCGTGGCCCTCACGCGCGGGCTCGAGCTGCCGCTCAGCGGATTTTCGCTGCAGGACCTGCGGCGCCAGCTTTGACGGCCGCGATCGCCTGCGCGCGCAGTTCGTGCAGCCGCACGCCGATCTGCGCGCCGTCGAGGCCCGCGCGGGCCGCCTCGTCGAGCGCGATCGAGCGCGCCGCGGTGAAACAGGCGCGCAGATAACCCGCCTGTGGATAGGGGCGCGCCTCGAGGCCCAGGCGCCCGCGCGCATCGGCCTCGCAGGCGAGCAGCAGTTCTTCGAAGCGCTCGGGGCGGCGGAAGGCGTCGCTGCGCTCGAGCAGGGAGAGGATGGTCGCTGCGCGCAGCTCGGCGGCGCGGTGCACGTCGCAGTGATAGCGGGCCGCGAGCCGGCCGAGTTCGCGGTGGTCGTTCGGGACCTTGAGCCGATCGCACAGCGCGTCGACCAGCGCGACGCTGGCCGCCTCGTGCCCGTGGTGCATCGGCCAGCGCTCGCGCGGCGTCCTCGCTTTGCCCAGGTCGTGGGTCAGCGCGGCGAAGCGCACCGTCGTCGCGGGCGACAGCTGCGCGGCCTGCGCCAGCACCATCAGCGTATGCACGCCCGCGTCGATCTCCGGGTGCCATTGCGCCGGCTGCGGCACGCCGAAGAGGGCATCGATTTCCGGGAACACGACGGCGAGCGCGCCGCAGGCGCGCAACACCTCGAAGTAGACTTCCGGCCGCCCGGTCGCGAGGGCCCGCGCCGTCTCCTGCCACACGCGCTCCGCGACCAGTGCCGCGGCTTCGCCGCTCCCGACCATCGAGCGCATCAGCGCGAGCGTTGCGGGCGCCACCGTGAAGCCGAGCGGCGCGAAGCGCGCCGCGAAACGCGCGACGCGCAGGATGCGCACCGGGTCCTCGATGAAGGCTGGTGACACGTGGCGCAACACGCGCGCCTCGAGGTCGCGCTGGCCGCCGTAGGGATCGACCAGCACGCCGTCGGCGTCGCGTGCCATCGCGTTGACCGTGAGGTCGCGCCGCGCGAGGTCCTCTTCGAGCGTGACGGCGGGGGAGAACTCGGTCACGAAGCCGCGATAGCCGGGTCCGGTCTTGCGCTCGAGGCGCGCGAGCGCGTGTTCCTCCCGGGTCCCGGGATGCAGGAACACCGGGAATTCGCGCCCCACCTGCAGGTAGCCCGCGCGCAGCATGTCTTCGGGCGTCGCGCCCACCACCACCCAGTCGCGCTCGCGCACCGGCAGTCCCAGCGCTGCGTCCCGAACGGCACCACCGACCAAGTACACTCGCATGCGCGCATGTTACTCGACGCCCGACTGCTCGCGTGCCTCGCGGTGTTGCCGCTCTGCGGCTGCGGCACGCTCTATCTCGCGCAGGCGGCAGCCGGCCAGTGGCGGGTGATGGCCGCGCGCGAGCCGATCAGCGCCGTTGCCGCCGATCCGGCCACGCCGCCAGGCTTGCGCGCGCGGCTCGAGGAAGTCGTTGCCGCGCGCGACTTCGCCTCGCGCGAGCTCGCGTTGCCGGACAACGCGAGCTACCGCAAGTACGCCGCGATCGACCGCGAGTACGTGGTGTGGAACGTGGTGGCCGCGCCGGAGTTCTCGGTCGCGCCGCTCGAGTGGTGCTTCCCGGTGGCCGGCTGCGTCGCCTACCGCGGCTACTTCAACGAGCGCCGCGCCCGCAACTATGCGCTCGGGCTCGAGGCGCGCGGCTACGACGTCGTGGTCGGCGGCGTGGCGGCCTACTCGACGCTCGGCCGCTTCGCCGACCCGGTGCTGTCGAGCATGCTCGCCTACGGCGACGCGCAACTCGCGGCCATCATCTTCCACGAGCTCGCGCACCAGGTCGTGTACGTCCCCGGCGACTCGGCCTTCAATGAAGCCTTTGCGGTAACGGTCGAGCAGGAGGGCCTCGCGCGCTGGCTCGCCGCGCGCGGCCAGGCGCAGCTGCTGGCCGGGTGGCAGCGGCGGCGCGCGGCGCAGGCGGCGGTCGCGGCGCTGTTTGCGGCGCGGCGCGAGCAGCTGCGCCGGCTCTACGCCGGGCCGCTCGCCGCGCCCGCGATGCGCGCGGCGAAGCGCGCGATCCTGCAGGGCCTGGTGGAGGAGCTGCGTGCCCTGGAGTCGCGCACCGGCCAGCCGAGCGGCTATGCGCGCTGGTTCGACGCGGGGCTCAACAACGCGCAGCTCGCCTCCATCGCGACCTATTTCGGCTGCGTGCCGGGTTTCGAGCGCCTGCTGCACGCGGCCGGCGACGACCTGCCGCGCTTCTACGCGGCCGTCAAGGCGCTCGCGGGGCGACCCGCGGCCGATCGGGCGGCACTCTGTACGGCGCCCGGGGGCGCGGTCAGCGCAGCGGAATGAGCAGCGCCGTGTTGCCGCGGCGCACCGTGAGCACGAGCGAAGTCGCGCCGCGCGCCGCCTCGCGCAGCTGCCGCAGGTTGCCGACCAGGCTGCGATTCGCCTTCACGATCACGTCGTTCGAGCGCAGGCCCGCGAGGGCCGCGGGGCTGCCGGCCTCGATGGCGCGCACCACGACGCCGCCGGCGTTCGGCGCATCGGCGAGCTGGGCGCCCACGAGGCCGCGGTGCAGTTCGGGCGTCGCCTCCTCG
>CAZRLI010000224.1:0-3966 GCA_964600535.1 uncultured Steroidobacteraceae bacterium
CGCGACCCAGCGGCCTTCGGTCGACGTGATAACGGGCCTCATCAAGGCGAATATCCCGAGCCGCATCGCCTTCCAGGTGTCGGCGAAGGTCGATTCGCGCACCATACTCGACCAGAGCGGCGCCGAGTCGCTGCTGGGCCACGGCGACATGCTGTACCTGCCTTCGGGCACGGCACTGCCGAACCGCGTGCATGGCGCCTTCGTTTCGGACCAGGAAGTGCAGCGGGTCGTCGAGGCGCTGAAGAAGAACGCGCCGCCGGTCTATGTCGACGAAGTGCTGTCGGGACCGAGTGCGCCGATCCCGGGCCTGGCGGGCGAGGAGGGCGACGGCGAAGGCGGCAGCGCCGACGCCGAGGCCGATCCGCTCTACGACGAGGCGGTGAAGATCGTCACCAGCGAAAGAAAGCCGTCGATCTCCTATGTACAGCGGCGGCTGAAGATCGGCTACAACCGCGCCGCGCGCCTGCTGGAGGCGATGGAGTCGGCCGGTATCGTCGGGCCGCTGCAATCGAACGGTGGGCGCGAAGTGCTCGCGCCGGCGCCGCCGGAGGGCTGATGCGCACCAGGACTGGCATTTGCGCGGGCCTCGCGCTCGCGTTCGGTGGGCCGCTGCTCGCCGCCGCGCCCACCACCGCGCTCGATCGTTACCTCGCGGGCCTCACGACCCTGCGCGCGCAGTTTTCGCAGCAGGTGGTCGACGCACGGGGTGTCACGGTGCTCCAGGGCGAGGGTCGCCTCGTGGTGCAGCGACCGGGGCGGTTTCGCTGGGAGGTGCGGCCCGCCGGGGCCGAGGGCGGCCAGCTGCTGGTGGCCGACGGGCGCAATCTGTGGTTCTTCGACCGCGACCTCGACCAGGTCACCGTCAAGCCCGCCGACGCGACGCTGACGGCGACGCCCGCGATGCTGCTGGCGGGCGTGGCGGACATCCGTGCGGTGTTCGATGTCAAGGCATTGCCATCGGCCGGCGGGCTCGACTGGGTGCAGGTCGTGCCGCGCGCCAGCGATGCCGATTTCAGCGACGCCAGGCTCGGCTTCGCCGGCCGCGACCTCAAGCGCATGGTGTTGCACGACAAGCTGGGGCAGACCGTGACCCTGGTCTTCGGCAAGGCAACGCGCAACGGCGCGGTCGATGCCGCGGAGCTGCAATTCCTGCCTCCCCCGGGTGCCGATGTGATCGGTACGCCCGTCACTTGAAGCCCGTGCACGCCCTGCGCCTGCGGGTCTGGTGGATCAGCGGCGGCGTGCTGATCGCGCTGCTGGTCATCGCCGGCTCGCTCGCGCCTCCCGCGGACCTGCCCGGCGTGCAACTATGGGACAAGTTCGAGCACGCCTTTGCCTTCTGCGTGCTCGCGGCGTGGTTCGGTGGCGTGTTGCGACCCGAACGCTACCGGTGGCTCGCGCTCGCGCTGGTGTTGCTTGGCATCGCGATCGAGATCGCGCAGGGAGCGATGCACGTCGGGCGGACGGCCGACCTGCGCGACGTGTTCGCCGATGCGATCGGCATCATGTTCGGCGTGGCGGCCGCGCGCCTGGTCGGCGCCGACGGCTGGATGCGCCGCGTCGAACGCTGGCTGGGCATCGCGGCGCCCGCGGCCGACTGAAGCGCCATGGCAGGCCCGCCCACCGATCGCTCGCGGCCCCTCGCGGACCGCATGCGGCCGCGATCAGTCGACGAAGTGGTGGGGCAGGCGCACCTGCTCGGGCCCGGCAAGCCGCTGCGCAGGGCGCTCGAGGGCGGGCAGCTGCATTCGCTCATCCTCTGGGGTCCGCCGGGCACCGGCAAGACCACGCTCGCGCGCCTCATTGCGCGGCGCGCCGATGCCGATTTCCTGGCGCTCTCGGCCGTGCTCGCCGGTGTCAAGGACGTGCGTGCAGCGGTCGAGCAGGCGAAGGCAACGCGCGCGCTTTCCGGTCGCGCGACCGTGCTGTTCCTCGATGAGGTGCATCGCTTCAACAAGTCGCAACAGGACACCTTCCTGCCGTTTCTCGAGGACGGCACGCTCACCTTCATCGGCGCGACGACCGAGAACCCTTCCTTCGAGGTCGTGAGCGCGCTGCTGTCCCGCGCGCGCGTCTACGTGCTCAGGTCGCTCGAGCCCGCGGCGATCGGGCCGCTGCTGCGGGCGGCGCTCGCCGACGCTGAGCGCGGCCTCGGCGGCGATGGGCTCGCGATCGAGGATGACGCGCTAGAGCTGCTGGCGCAGGCCGCGGATGGCGACGCGCGCCGCGCCCTCAACATGCTCGAGATCGCGGCGGACCTCGCGGAATCGGGCCGCATCACCGTGGCTGCCGCCCGCGAGGTCGCGAGCGGCGGCCGCCGCCGCTTCGACAAGGGTGGCGAGCAGTTCTACGACCAGATCTCGGCGTTGCACAAGGCGGTGCGCGGCACCGATCCCGATGCGGCGCTCTACTGGCTCTGCCGCATGCTCGATGGAGGCTGCGACCCGCTGTACATCGCGCGGCGGGCGCTGCGCATGGCGGTCGAGGATGTGGGGCTCGCCGATCCGCGCGCGCTGGCGATCGCACGCGACGCGTGGGATACCTACGACCGCCTCGGCAGCCCAGAAGGCGATCTCGCCATTGCCACCGCGGTCGTGTACCTCGCCTGCGCACCGAAGAGCAATGCCGTCTATGTCGCGCTGGGTGAGGCGCGGGCCGACGTCGGGGAATTCGGCACGCTCGAGGTGCCGCTGCGGCTGCGCAATGCGCCGACCCGCCTGATGAAGGACCTCGACTACGGCAAGGGCTATCGCTACGCGCACGACGAGCCGGGCGCCTATGCCGCGGGCGAGCGATACCTGCCCGACGGGCTGCCCGATCGCCGATACTATCGTCCCGTGCCGCGCGGCCTCGAGATCAAGATCGGCGAGGCGCTCGCGCGGCTGCGAAGGATTCCGCCAGGCTGACCCCGGCTCCAGGAGACCCCGTGCTCGACCCGAAGCTGCTACGCACCGATCCCGACGCCGTGGCGCGCAATCTCGCGCGCCGTGGCTACCAGCTCGACGTGCCGCTGTTCCGCACGCTCGAGGAACAGCGCAAGGCACTGCAGGTCGAAGCCGATCGCCTGCGCGCGGAGCGCAACAACCATTCCCGGGCGGTCGGCACGGCAAAGGCGCGCGGCGAAGACATCGCGCCGCTGATGGCGCGCGGCGAAGTGCTCGCGACCGAGGTGGCGCGGGTCGACGGCGAACTCACCGTCGTCCAGCACGAACTCGACCAGTGGTTGCTCGGCCTGCCGAACCTGCTCGACGCCTCGGTGCCGGACGGTGCCGACGAGGCTGCCAATGTCGAGCTGCGACGGGTCGGCGAGCCGCGCCGCCCCGGTTTCGAGCCCAAGGACCATGTCGCCCTGGGCGACGGGCTCGACGGCTTCGATTTCGACGCCGCGACGCGGGTCTCGGGCGCGCGCTTTGCGGTGATGCGTGGCGCCGTGGCGCGGCTGCATCGCGCGCTCGCGCAGTTCATGCTCGACCTGCACACGCGCGAGCACGGCTACACGGAAGTCTACGTGCCCTATCTCGTGTCGCGCGCGACCCTCACCGGCACCGGCCAGCTGCCGAAGTTCGCGCAGGACCTGTTCGCGGTACCGCACGACCCCGCGCTTTTCCTGATCCCGACCGCGGAAGTGCCCGTCACCAACCTCGTCGGCGACTCGATCGTCGCCGCGGACCGGCTGCCGCTGCGCTATGTCGCACATACGCCGTGCTTCCGTTCCGAGGCGGGTGCGCACGGCAAGGACACGCGCGGCCTGCTGCGCGTCCACCAGTTCGACAAGGTGGAGCTGGTCAAGTTCGTGCGGCCGGAGACCAGCTACGACGAGCTGGAGAGCCTGCTCGCCCAGGCCGAGCGCGTGCTGCAGGGCCTCGGCGTGCCCTACCGCGTGCTCTGCCTGGCCAGCGGCGACCTCTCTTTCGCCGCGGCGAAGTGCTATGACATCGAGATCTGGGCGGCCGGCGTCGGCCGCTG
>CAZRLI010000225.1:0-3952 GCA_964600535.1 uncultured Steroidobacteraceae bacterium
TCGCCGCCGATGCCGACGTTGTCGATGCCCGCCACCTTGACCACGTGCTCGATGTGGTCGGCGACGTCCGCGACGGTCACGGGCGGCAGCGTGACCTTCTTGAGGCTCGCATAGACGGCGCGGCGCTCCTCTTCCGTCTTCGCTGCTTCCATCCTGCGGTAGAACTCCTGCATGGCCGGGAACGACGCGTCGGCCGCCTTCTGCGAGACGAAGCCGGCCACGAAGGTGACCATCAGCACGCCGCCGTTCTTCGGCAGGCGCGCGATCACGTCGTCGGGCACGTTGCGCGGAATGTCGACCAGCGCGCGTGCCGCCGCATGCGAGAAGATCACCGGTGCCCTGGAGACATCGAGTGCGTCCCGCATCGTGTCGGCCGACGTATGCGAGAGATCCACCAGCATGCCGAGGCGGTTCATCTCGCCGACGACTCTTTCGCCGAAGGGCGACAGGCCGTTGAATTTCGGCTGCGCCGGCATCGCGGAGTCGGCCCAGTCGGTATGGGAATTGTGGGTGAGGGTCATGTAGCGCACGCCGAGGTCGTAGTACGCGCGCAGGGCCCCCAGCGAATTCTCCAGCCCGTAGCCGCCTTCCATGCCGAGGAGCGAGGCGATGCGGTGGTCGCGGTGCGCCGCGCGGATTTCGGCGGCCGTGCCTGCGAGGCGAAACACATCGGGATAGCGGTCGATGATCTGCCGCGCGATGTCGATCTGCTCGAGCTGCGTGCGCGCGAAGCCGCCCTGGCCCTCCCCGGGGATGTACACCGACCAGAACTGCGCGCCGACATGGCCGGCGCGCAGCCGCGCGATGTCGGTCTGGCCCGGCGCGTGGCCGCGCAGGTCGTAGGCAGCGACGTCACCGGGTGAGTCCTTGGCACGGCGGATCATGAACGGCAGGTCGTTGTGGCCGTCGATGAGGATCGTCCGCGACAGCAGGCGGTTGGCGTGCGCGAGGGCATCGTCGGCCGCGCGGGCCGGCGCGACCGTCGCGAGGGAAAGGAGGAGGAACCAGGCGGCCGGCCTCGAGGCAAGTTGCGTTACCATGCGGTCATATCCTCGTGGAGGGTTTCCCGTGACTTTAATGCGCATCGCTGCCCTCGGTCTGGTCTTTTTCGCGACATTGCCGGTACGCGGTGCCGAACTGGCCGCGCGCGACCGCGATTTCCTCCTGCGCGCCGTCGACGCCCACGCGCGGCAGAGCGGTGAGGCGGCGCTCGCCATCTGGCGCTACGCCGAGGTTGGCTACCAGGAAAAGCAGAGCAGCGCGCTGCTGCAGAAGGAGCTGGCGGACGCCGGCTTCACCGTGCAGGCGGGCGTCGCGGACATGCCCACGTCATTCATCGCGACGGCGGGCTCGGGCCAGCCGGTGATCGCCATCCTCGCGGAGTTCGATGCGTTGCCGGGCCTGTCGCAGGCGGCGGTGGCCACGCGCAGCCCGATCGAAGGGAAGAGCGCCGCACACGCCTGCGGGCACAACCTCTTTGGCGCGGGCTCGGCCAGCGCGGCACTCGCGCTCAAGGACTGGCTTGCGGCGCGCGGCCTGCCGGGCACGGTCCGCCTGTACGGCACGCCGGCCGAGGAAGGCGGCGCGGGCAAGGTCTACATGGTGCGCGCAGGTCTGTTCAAGGACGTCGACGTCGCATTGCACTGGCATGCGGGCGATCGCAATGACGCCAGCCAGAACGGCTCGAACAGCAACAAGTCGGGCAAGTTCCGCTTCCACGGCGTGTCGAGCCACGCCGCTGCCGCGCCCGAGAAGGGCCGCTCCGCGCTCGACGCGGTCGAAGCGATGGACATGATGGCGAACATGATGCGCGAGCACATGCCGCAGGAGGCGCGCCTGCACTATGTGATCACGCGCGGCGGCTCGGCACCGAATGTCGTGCCCGACTTCGCCGAGGTCTTCTACTACGTGCGCCATCCCGACCCGCAGGTGGTGCACGCGCTGTGGGAACGCCTCACCAGGATAGCGGAGGGGGCAGCGCTCGGCACCGGCACGACCTGGGACGTCGAGGTCATCCACGGCGCGTATCCGCTGCTCCCGAACCACACGCTCGGCCACGTCGTCCAGGCGAGCCTCGAGCGTGTCGGTGGCGTGCAGTACGACGCCGCGGAGACGGCCTTCGCGCAGCAGATCTACGCCACGTTGGCGAGCCCTGCGCGCGCGCTCGGCAGCGAGCGCGTGGTGCAGCCCTACGCCCCGGAACAGCACTACGGCTCGACCGACGTCGGCGACGTGAGCTGGAGCGTGCCCACGGCGGGCTTCAACACCGCGACCTGGGTGCCTGGCACGTCCGCGCACAGCTGGCAGGCCGCCGCCGCCGGTGGCATGAGCATCGGCATCAAGGGCATGAACAATGCATCCCGGGTACTGGCACTCACGGCCGCCCGGCTGTATCTCGATCCCGCGCTGGTGAAGCGTGCACGCGCCGAGTTCGAGCAGGCGCGCGGCGCCGATTTCGTCTATCGCCCCATGGTCGGGGACCGCAAGCCCCCGCTCGACTATCGCGACTGATTCAGAGCAACGCGTCGATCAGCGGTACGGTGGCCAGCGAGAGCACGACACCCACCGCGAGCATCGCGTTCGCGACCGTCGCGTCGAGGCGGTATTCGTCCGCGAGGATCGCGGCGGACACCATCGGGCCCATTGCGGCCTGTAGCACGCCGACCGCGAGGATGAGCCCGCGCGCACCCGCGGCGAGGCCCAGCACGCCGACGAGAGCGGGTGCGGCGACGAGCTTCCAGCCGAGGCCGATGCCGATCGCGCGCCACTCGGCCACGCCGACGCGCAGCCGCAGTTGCAGGCCCACCGACAGCAGCGCGAGCGGCGACAGCGTCGCGCCGAGCAGGTGCAGCACGCGCTCGAGGCCGGCCGGCCATCCCCCGAAGTGACCGGCGGCGATGCCGACGAAGCAGGCGATGAAGGGCGGAAAGCCCGCGATGCGCGCCAGCAGCGCCGCGGGGGTCGCGCGTTCCCCGCCGTACCATGACGCGACGATCACGCCCGCCGTGGCGAGCGCGATGAAGGTGCCGAACTGGTCGGCAACGACCGCGAGCGGCAGCGCCCCGGGGCCACGCAGCGCCTCGATGAACGGATAGCCGGTGAAGGCCGTGTTGCCGAGGCCCGCGAGGAGGGCGAGGGCCCCGATGCGCGCGCGCGGCCAGCCGAGGCGGGCGCCGGCGAAGGCGGCGACGGCCCAGCCACCGGCGAACACCAGCCACATGGCGGCGACGAGGAACCACAGTTCGCGCGAGAACGACATGCGCGGCAGCAGCACGAGGATCAGTGCAGGCAGCGCGATGCGCAGTACCCACGCGTTGAGGAGATGAACGAGCCGCTGCGGGACAGTCCAGATGCGGTTCGCGAGTGCGCCGAGCAGCAGGCAGCCGGCGAGCAGCAGCAGTGCCGACATGCGCCGCGCCGGGTCCGCGCTACTCGGCCGATTCGGCGCCGGCCGCGACCCAGGCCAGGTCGGCGCTCGAGACCCTGGCGACGTCAAAGCGTTTCGCCGCCGCGGCCATGCGCACGAGCGCCTGCGCGATCGGCATCGCCGGCCCGGTGTCGCCTGCCCGCGCCTTGTGGAAGCGCACCGGATTGATGCGCGCAATCACGTAGTTGCGCAGGTAGGGAGACTTCAGGCCGCGCGCCGTCAGCGCGGCGACGATGCGCTTGACGTCGGCCTCTATGCCGACGAGTCGCGCGGCCCAGGCTGCGCGATCGCGCAGGGTGGTTGCGAGCGGTCGTGCCGCGAAGCGATCCACCTTCTTGAGGAAGGGGCTGTAGGCGCCGCCGCCAAAGCGCGGATTCTTCTCGTACACGATGCCGAGGGTGAGCAGCTCGGCCGCCTCGAACTCGGCGGCGAACGCCGCCTCGCGGCGCGTGGCGTCGGCCTTCGCGAGTGCGCGCGCCATGCGGATCACCTCGAGGCTCTTGTCCTTGAGGTTGTGCGCCTTCT
>CAZRLI010000226.1:0-3914 GCA_964600535.1 uncultured Steroidobacteraceae bacterium
TGGGAGTCGTGGTCAATATCGGCATCGTGCTGGTGGCGCACATCAATGACCTGCGCAACACGGGCATGGCGCGACTGGATGCGATCCTGCAGGCGAGCCGCGACCGGCTGCGCCCGATCCTGATGACCACGCTCACCGCATCGCTGGCGCTGGCCCCGCTCGCGCTCGGCGATGCGCAGCTGGCCGTCGGGCTGGCCGGCCCTTCCTACGCACCGATGGCGCGCGCGATCATGGGCGGCCTGGTGTTCGGCGCGGCAACGTCGCTGCTCGCCGTGCCGGTCTTCTACCTGTGGCTCGATGAAGCCATCGCGGGAATGCGGCGCTTTGCGGCCGCTACCGCAGTACGACCCTGAAGAGGTCCCAGGTGTCCTCCGCCAGCACGTTCGGCAGGCGCGTGGCGCTCGCGCCCTGTGCGCCGCGCTCGAGCACGTCGCCCTCGGCCATGCCGATCGACTCGGGTACCGGTACGGTCTCGCTGTTGTCGCGATAGCGCGCGAGCTGGCGCAGCCGGTCGGTGCGTGCGCGCAGCTCCTGGGAGAGCTGCGTGCGGTGCTGCAGGACGGTGCGCGCGCGCGCGATATCGGCCATCAGGCGCTCGCATTCCCCGCGCGTGCCGTAGTCGTCGATCACCTCGCGGCGCGCCGCGGCATCCTTTGCCTGCGCGACCAGCGGCGTGCGGGCGAGGCGCAGGCACAGCAGTTCGGCGTAGCCGATCGCCGCGAGATTGATCGCCCGCCGCGCCTCCACCGACAGGCCGGGGAAATCCGCCGCCTGCTCGGAGGCGAGGGCATCGTGGGCATTGCGGGCCTCATCGAGCGCGGCGGCGGCCGCCTTCGAGTTCGCGACCAGCGCCTGCAGCCGATGCGCCAGTTCGCGCCGCTTGAAGTAGTGCCACGGCCGGGTCAGTGACGCGAGCTGGCGCTGGGCCTCCGACTGGCGCGCCACGCTGTCGGCCGCCGCGGTCTCGGCGTCGCGCAGCTGTACTTCGAGCGCCTGGCGCCGCGCAAACTGCCGCCGGTTCGATTCGGTGAGGTGCTGCCGGCGCTCCTTCTCTTCCTGCTGGCGGGCGAGGTCGGCGACCAGTTGCGTGATGAGCTCGCGCCCGACGCCCCAGAGACCGCGCAGCTGGTAGAAGACGAGTGCCGGGTAGGCGCTCTCCGGCGCCGCGAGGCGCGTTTCCAGCGCCTCGAGCATTTCCTGGACCCGCGCGGTGGCGCCCTCCTGCTGCTTGAGGCGGTCCTTCAGCCGGTGCACTTCGTCCTGCAGCGACGCATGGGCCTTCTTGAGCTCGGCGCGGTTGCGAAACAGCTGCACGACGCGCTGCTCTTCCGCCTCCTTTTCCGGCTCGCGCCCGAAACGCAGGTTGCCGAGGGCCTTCACGGGAACCGGTGGCCGCGTTCGGCGCAGTACTCGAGCCACTTGTTCAGGAGCATGTTGCGGGCCCAGCGCTCGCGCACCGTGGCCCCGGCGCCCAGTGCCTCCGCGACGTGCGCATCATGGTAGACGCGCACCCGCAGCTCGGGCAGCGCGAGCGGTGGGTAGGTGAGCTCGATGGTGGTGGTGTAGCGGGAGCGCTCCAGGGTCCGCAGCAGCAGCTCGCAATCGCCCTCGACCCGCGAGACCGCGACGTCGGCGAGCACGCCGGGGTTGCCGGTAATCCAGCCGAGGCGCACGTAATTGCTTTCGTAAAGCGCCATCAGCGCAACGAAACCTTGCGGCCGGGCACGCCATGAGACGGTAGCAAGCGCGTCGGTCTGCATGCCCGCCGACTATAGCGCAGGCACCGGCGCTGGCAAGGGACCAGGTCTGCGGGATGTGACCGCCCTCAAGGTCGGACGCGCCGCTCGATGCCTGCACTCTCGAGGATGTGGCTCGCGATCTCCTCGATCGAACACTCGGTCGTGTCGAGGCAGGGGATGCCGTAGCGCCCGAACAGCGATTCCGCGGTGCGGATTTCATATTGCACCTGTTGCTGGGAGGCGTAGCGGCTGTCGGGGCGGCGCTCGTTGCGGATCTGCTGCAATCGTTCCGGCCGGATCGTGAGCCCGTAGAGCTTGTGCCGGTAGGGTTCGACTGCCGCTGGCAACCGCCCGCCCTCGAGGTCGTCGTCGGTCAGCGGGTAGTTGGCGACGAAAATACCGTACTGCAGGGCCATGTAGAGGCAGGTCGGTGTCTTGCCGACGCGCGACACGCCGACCACCACCACGTCGGCCGCGTCATAATCGCGACCGCTGCCGTCGTCGTTCGAGAGCGCGAAGTTGGTCGCGTTGATGCGCGTGGTATAGGCGGTCAGGTCCGCGATGCCATGCGCCCGCCCGGTCCGATGCGTGGATCGCATGGCGAACTCCGCCTCGAGCGGACCGACGAACGCGTCGAAGAAATCGAGGAACAGGCCGTTGCTGCACTTGACGATATCGCGCACCTCGGTCTGCACGAGCGTCGAAAATATGATCGGCCTCACACCGGTCTCTTCGGCCGCGAGATTGATCTTCCTTACGGCTTCCTCTGCCTTGTCAACACTCGACACAAATGGCAAAGTCACCGGCCGAAATTCGAGGCCATCGAACTGCGTCAGGAGGCTGTGACCCATGGTCTCCGCGGTCACCCCGGTCTGATCGGAAACGAAGAAAACTGTCCGTCGACTCACACGCCCGAGTTTTTCATTAGCGAGGCCCGCCCCGCAAGTGGCCCGTTGCCGATTTCCGGAGCTTTCACTTGACCACCTACGTCCTTCCGTTCGAGACCCTGAAGAAACACGACGTCGAGATCGTCGGCGGCAAGAATGCCTCCATCGGCGAGATGATCGGCGCACTCGCGCAACTCGGCGTCCGGGTGCCGGGCGGCTTCGCCACCAGCGCCGACGCCTATCGGGAGTTCCTGCAGCAGGGCGGTCTCGATGCGCGCATCCGCCAGGTGCTCGCGGAACTCGACGTCGATGACGTTCGACAGCTCGCCGCCACCGGCGCGCAGATCCGCGAATGGATACTGGCGACCCCCTTCCCGCCCGCGCTCGAGCGCGCGGTGCTCGAGGAGTATCGCCGGATGAGCGCCGGGCGCGAGATTGCAGTCGCGGTGCGGTCCTCGGCCACCGCCGAAGACCTGCCCGAGGCGTCCTTCGCCGGGCAGCAGGAGACCTTCCTCAACGTGCGCGGCGAGGCGCAGGTCCTGCAGGCGATGCACGAGGTGTTCGCCTCGCTGTTCAACGACCGCGCGATCGCCTATCGGGTACACCAGGGCTTCGACCACTCGCTCGTGGCCCTGTCGGCCGGCGTGCAGCACATGGTCAGGAGCGACCTCGGGGCGAGCGGCGTGATGTTCACGCTCGACACCGACTCGGGCTTTCGCGACGTGGTCTTCATCACCTCCTCCTACGGCCTCGGCGAGACCGTGGTGCAGGGCGCGGTGAATCCCGACGAATTCTACGTCTACAAGCCGGCCTTGCGGGCGCAGCGCAGCGCGATCCTGCGCCGCAACCTCGGCGGCAAGGCGATCAAGATGGTCTACGGCGAAGCCGGCAGCGGCGAGCGCGTCAAGTCGGTCGACGTTCCTCGCGCCGACCGCCAGCGCTTCTCGATCGACGACGCCGACATCGTCGCGCTCGCGCGCCAGGCGCTGGTGATCGAGGCGCACTACGGCCAGCCGATGGACATCGAGTGGGGCAAGGACGGCGCGAGCGGCGAGATCTACATCCTGCAGGCGCGCCCCGAGACCGTGCAGAGCCGCGCCGGCCGCACGATCCAGCGCTACACGCTCAAGAAGCGCTCGCAGGTACTGGCAAGCGGCCGCAGCATCGGCCAGCGCATTGGCGCCGGCCCCGCCCGGGTGATCCGCGAGGTCGCGGAAATGGCGCGCGTGCAGACCGGCGACGTGCTGGTCGCCGACATGACCGATCCCGACTGGGAGCCGGTGATGAA
>CAZRLI010000227.1:0-3879 GCA_964600535.1 uncultured Steroidobacteraceae bacterium
CGTCGCTGCCCGCGACCGACTTCATGTACATCATGTCCTCGACGCCGTTGATCGCCTCCTCGAGCGGCGTCGCGACGGTCTCGGCAATGACCTTGGGATTCGCGCCGGGATACGCGGCCCGCACGATCACCGTCGGCGGCACCACGTCCGGGTACTCGGTGACCGGCAGCTGCGGGATCGAGATGAGGCCCGCCGCGAAGATCACGATCGACAGCACCGCCGCGAAGATCGGCCGGTCGATGAAGAATTTCGAGAAATCCATGGCGGCCCCTCAGTTCGCGCCGGCGCTGGTCGCGACCCGCGGCGCGGTCGAGACGCGCGCGCCCATCTCGACGGCCTGCGGCGCCACCGGCATGCCGGCGAAGAACACCTTCTGCACGCCGTTGACGATGACCCGGTCGCCGGCGGCGAGCCCGCTCGCCACGACGCGCATCCCGTCGACGCTGCGACCGAGCACGACGTCCTTGCGTACCGCGGTGTTGCCCGGGCCGAGCACGTAGACGTACTTGCGGTCCTGGTCGGTGAGGACGGCCTTGTCGTCGATCAGCAGCGCGGCAAACTCCGCGCTGCCCTGCAGCTGCACGCGAGCGAACAGCCCGGGCGTGAGCCGGTGATCGGGATTGGGGACGACGGCACGCGCACGGATCGTGCCGGTGCCGGGGTCGACCTGGTTGTCGATGAAATCGAGCACGCCGGCGTGCGGGAAGCCATCCTCGTTGGCGAGCCCGACGCGCACCACAGGGCGTACCGCGGCACGCGCACCGCCGCGCGCCAGCTCGAGGTTGCGCAGGTAGGCCTGCTCATCGCCCTCGAAGTACACGTACATCGGATCGAGCGAGACCACGGTGGTGAGCACGGTCGCGTCGGCCTGCGCGAGATTGCCCACGGTCACCAGTGCGCGCCCCGCGCGGCCGGAGATCGGCGAGCGCACCTCCGTGAACCCGAGGTCGAGGCGCGCGCGCGCCACGGCGGCCTCGGCGGCGCGCACCGCCGCCAGCGTCTGCGCCACGGCGGCATGCCGCGCATCCGATTCCTCGCGCGACGCCGCCTTCGCCTCGAGCAGCGCCTGCGCACGGGCGTCCTGGCTGCGCGCGAGCTGCGCCTCGCTGCGGGCACGCGCGAGTTCGGCGGTTGTGCGCTCGAACTCCGCGCGATAGCCGCGCGCGTCGATCACGAAGAGCAGGTCGCCCTTGCGGACTTCCTGGCCCTCCGCGAACACGACCTTCTCCACGTAGCCGCTGACCCGCGGGCGCAGTTCGACGGATTCCACCGCGGCCACGCGGCCGGTGAACTCGTCCCACGGCCTGACCGCCCGCTCGAGCACCGGCGCGACGCTGACGGCCGGAGGGGGCGGCGCGCCGCCGGCGCCTGCGCCCGGGTCCTGGCCACCGGCGCCCAATGCGACCACCAGAGCGCCCAATGCGACGAGCCCCCCGATTGTCCCGAATATGGCCCCATTCCTCCCGCGGGCGGGATAGTCCGGGGAAACCGGGGCATCGATGCCCCCAACTGCCTGATCTTGCTGTAACTGTCGCGTGCCGTCGCCCATGGTCCTCGCCTCCGATGTCGCAGGGACGAACGATAGGGGTTCCACGCCGACTTGATTAGCCCTGACTTTTGGAAATAATTGTCCCGCTGCCGGGCTAATGGCCACCTGCATTGGAGCTTCCATGTCCCACGATCTGAACGACACCCTGGTCTTCGTCAAAGTCGTCGAGCACGGCAGCTTCGTCGCCGCGGCACGCGCGCTGCGCCTGCCGAAGACGACCGTCAGCCGCAAGGTACAGGAGCTCGAGGCGCGCCTCGGTGCGCAGCTGATGCACCGGACGACGCGCAAGCTCGGCCTGACCGAGGCCGGCAACATCTACTACGAGCACAGCCAGCACATCGCGCGGGTACTCGATGAGGCGGAAAGCGCGGTCGGGCAGTTGCAGAGCGGCCCACGCGGCTGGCTGCGCATCACGGCTCCCTATTCATTTGGCGTCACCTGGATCGCGCCGATCCTCGGCGAGTTCTACCTGCGCCACCCGGAAGTGCGCATCGACATGGAGCTCAGCAACGACACGCTCGACCTCATCGACAAGGAGATCGATGTCGCCCTGCGCATCGGCCCGCCCGCCGACCAGAGCCTCGTCGCGCGGCGCCTGACTTCCTTTCGCACCCAGGTTTACGCCAGTCCGATCTACCTCGCCCAGCACGGCGAGCCGCAGCATCCCGACGAGCTCACGCACCATCGAACCTTTGCGATGCGCAAGTACAACCACAACGGCAACAATTTCGTGTGGCCGCTCAACGACGGCAGCGGCCTCATCGACTTCCGGATCGACCCGGTGCTCGTGTCGAACGACCCGGCGGCACTGCGCGGAGCGGCACTCGCCGGTGAAGGCCTGATGCTCGGCGCGGACGTGATGCTGAAGCCGGAAGCGTCGCAGGGCCTCGTGCGCCGCGTCCTCGCCGGCTGGGAAGGCCCGACCGTCGACTTGAATGCCGTCTTCCCGCGCGGGCAGGGCAAGTCGCCGAAGGTGCGCGCATTCGTCGACTTCCTGGTCGAGCGGCTCAGTTTCGATGCCGTGTACATGGAAGGCCTGTGCCCGCACGGCAAATGCGGCGAGACGGCCCGCGCCGCATGAGCAGCCCGACCTTGCAGCTGCTGCGCGAACATGTCGGCATCTGGGAAGGCGATTACACGCACATCGACCCGCGCGATCGCAGCGTGCAGGAAAGCTTCGCGTTCCGCATCAAGGTCGAATGCCCGGACGATGGCAGGGTTGCCTATCGCCAGACCAGCCGCTATCGATTCCCCGACGGCCGCACGAGCGAACTCGTCTACACCGGTTGGGCCGAGAATGACCGCCTCCTGATCGACGACGGTCGGATCCGCGGTGCCATCTGGCAGATCGAGCCGCGCACCCTCTATATGCGCTTCAGCTTCACCGCCGATCCCGGCAACGTCGTCACGGAAATGATCCAGCTTTCCCCCGATGGAACCCATCGCGCACGCACCTGGCACTGGCTGCGGGACGGACGCCTGTGGCGGATCACCCTGGTGCGCGAGCAGCGCGCGAGCCGCGACACGGCGGACTGGTAGGGACTGATCGACGACGGGCAGCGAGGATCACGCGGCGGCGATGCGCTCCCCCCGCCTGCCTCATACGCCGAGCGGCAGGTTCTCGCCGGGCCGTTGGCCCGTGTGTGCTCGCCGCGCGTATTTGCACGAATACTCAGCGCGCACCCGCGCCCGCATCATCGCTGCGTCCCATCATTCCAAGGAGCAGCGGGTGCCGAACGCAGCACGCATCGAGCGCATTTACGAGCAGGTCGTCCGCCGCAACCCCGGCGAAGCGGAGTTTCACCAGGCGGTCAAGGAAGTCATCGAAACGCTCGGGCCAGTGCTCGCCAAACACCCTGAGTACGCCGAGCACAAGGTGATCGAGCGCATCTGCGAACCCGAGCGACAGCTCATCTTCCGCGTGCCGTGGCATGACGATCGGGGCGAGGTGCAGATCAGCCGCGGCTTTCGCGTGCAGTTCAACAGCGTCCTCGGCCCCTACAAGGGCGGCCTGCGCTTTCATCCTTCGGTCTACCTTGGCATCGTCAAGTTCCTCGGCTTCGAGCAGATCTTCAAGAACGCGCTGACCGGCATGCCCATCGGGGGTGCGAAGGGCGGCTCGGACTTCGACCCGAAGGGCCGCAGCGACGCCGAGGTGATGCGCTTCTGCCAGAGCTTCATGACGGAGCTGCACCGGCACCTCGGCGAGTTCACCGATGTGCCGGCGGGCGACATCGGTGTCGGCGCGCGCGAGATCGGCTATCTCTTCGGCCAGTACAAGCGCATGACGAACCGCTACGAATCCGGCGTACTCACGGGCAAGAGCCCGC
>CAZRLI010000228.1:0-3870 GCA_964600535.1 uncultured Steroidobacteraceae bacterium
ACCTGCCGCAGGACGCCGCCGACTACGTGCACCGCATCGGCCGCACCGCGCGCGCCGGCGCCGAGGGCGACGCGATCAGTTTCGGCTGCGAGGAATACGCCGTCGGCCTGCCGGACATCGAGGCCTACATCGGCCGCAAGATCCCCGTCGAGGCGATCGCCCCGGGGCAGCTCGCCGAGGTGACGCTGCCGCCGCACAGCGCCTGGCGTTCGCACGGGCCGCGCCGGCCCGGGGATGGCCGCCGTGGCGGTGGCCGGCCGGGTGGCGGCGGACGGCCGCGGGGCCGCCCGGGTGCCCCGCGACACGCCGAGCGCCCGCACGCGGCTGCGGACCGTGCCCCCGCACAGCACGCGCCGGCGCCGTCGGGACCGCGCGAAAACGCCACGCCCGATGGCGCACCGAATCGCCGCCGGCGGCGGCGCGGCGGGCGCGGACGCAACGGCGGTGGCGGCCCGGGCAGCGGCGGCCCCGGCGGCGCGCCCGCGCCCTGACCGGGCCCCTATCCCGGCCAGCGCGTCAGTGCGTCGCCGGCAGCAGGTCGGCGATGTGGTCGACGGCCGGGAAATCGTCGTGCTCGCGCAGCGAGCGCGTGGTATCGGGACGGCGCACCGCGACGACCTGTGCGATCCCGGCGGCACGCGCGGCGCGCAGCACCGACAGGCTGTCATCGACAAAGAGCGAGCGCGCCGGGTCGAAATGCTCCGCGCCGCGCACGCCCTGCCAGAACCGCGGGTCCTCCTTCGGGGCGCCGAAGCTGTGCGAACTCCAGGCCGCGTCGAAATAGCCCTTCACCGCCGTGACTTCGTCCTTGATGGCGAGCGTGACGGGATGGGCATTGGTCAGCAGCACGAGGCGCTTGCCGAGCGCGCGCAGCGTCGTGAGCAGCTGGCGCGCGCCCGGCAGCCAGGCGATGCGCGCACGCTCCTCGCGGTGCACGCCGGCGACATCGACCTCGAGCTCGCGCGACCAGAAGTCGATGTCGTACCAGTCGAGCGTGCCCGCGACCGCCTCGAAGCGCGGTGCGAGTGAGCGCAGCGCCACCTCGTGCGTGACGCCCTGCCGCAGCGCCCAGTCGCGCGGGATCCGCTCGAGCCAGATGTAATTGTCGAACGCGAGGTCGAGCAGCGTGCCGTCCAGGTCGAGCAGCACCGTATCGATCCGCGAAAAGTCGACGAGGGGGGAAAGCATGGGGCAACATCATATCGAATGGCCGGCCTGATCGACCTGCATACACACAGCGACCGCTCCGACGGCGTGCTCCCGCCGGCGGCGCTGGTGGCGCGCGCGGCCGCGCGCGGCGTCGCGCTGCTCGCGCTGACGGACCACGACACCGTCGCGGGCTGCGCCGAGGCGCGCGCGGCCTGCGAGGCAGCCGGCATCCGTTTCGTCGCGGGCATCGAGGTCTCGACCCAATGGCGCGGCCAGGCCATCCATGTCGTTGGCCTCGGGGTCGACCCGGGCGCGGCGGCGCTCGGCGCGCAGATCGACGCCGTGGCGCGTTGCCGGCGCGAGCGCGTGCACGCGATCGGCGAGCGGCTGGCGAGCAAGGGTCGCATCGCCGGCCGCGAAGTCGTGGCAGCGGCCCTGGCGGCGGGCGGCATCCCGACCCGCATGCACCTGGCGCGCGCCCTCGTCGCGCTGGGGTTCGCGAGCGACACGCAGCAGGCCTTCGACAAGTGGCTCAATCGCGGCCGCCCCGGGCACGTGCCGGTCGAGTGGCCGGCGCTGGCCGATGCGCTGCCGCGCCTCGCGGGCGCCTGCCGCGCCGCGGTACTCGCCCATCCGCACCGCTACCGGCTCTCGGGCGGCGCGCTGCGGCAGCTGGTCGCGGACTTCGCCGCCGCCGGCGGCAGCGCGATCGAGGTCAGCATGGCGGGCATGAGTCCCGCCGACCAGGACCGCGTCGCCTCGCTGGCCCGGCGCCACGCCCTCGCGGGATCCGCCGGGTCCGATTTCCACGATCCCGCCGTCCCATGGAATCCGCCCGGTCGCTTCGCTAAGCTTGCGGAAGGGATCATCCCGGTAGCAGAGCGCCTCGACGACTCGCGATGATCGAAATCGAAGACAACGTCGATCGCGAACTGTTCCGCAACATCGAGAAGTTGCGGCAGTTGCGCATCGAACACCGCGATCTCGACCAGGTGATCGAACGGCTGTCGATGGACATCCACGTCGACGAGCTGCAGCTGAAGCGCCTGAAGAAGCGCAAGCTCGGCCTGAAGGACCAGATCACGCGCCTCGAGAGCGAGCTGATCCCGGATCTCAATGCCTAAGTCAGGAACCACGATGCGCGACTTCTTCGCGCACCTCACCGACCCGCCGGTGCTCGCCCAGCTGTTCACGGTGCTGATCACGGCGCTGGTCGCGATCGCGGCGGCCGGCGCGCTGCGCGCCTGGTACCGGCGGCGCCACGGTGCCGCGCCGGGCGGCGGCTTCACCAGCAAGGTCGTGGAGGCGGCGATCATCCTGATGCCGATCCTCGTCGCGCTCGCGCTGCTGCTCGGCGCGCGCCTGGTGTTCGATGCGCTCGACATGGCGAACGCGATCATCGATCGCACCCTGCAGCTCGCCGCCGCGCTGGTGCTGGTGCGGCTCGGCGTCTACGTGCTGCGCCAGCTGCTCGGCGAGAATTCCTGGCTCAAGGGCTGGCAGAGCCAGCTCACCTCCGTCGTGTGGCTCGCGGTGGCCTTCGAGCTGCTCGGCTGGTTCGAGGGCGTCGAGCGGGCGCTCAACAACATCGACCTGCTGCCCGGCAAGGCGTCCTTCACGGTCTGGGAACTCATCAAGGCGCTGGTGATCGTCACGGTCGCGGTGATCGTCACCTCGCTGGTCGCACGCACCATCGAGCAGCGCGTCATGAAGGCGAGCGCGCTCGCGCTCTCGACCCGCATCGGCATTTCGAAGTTTTCATATTTCTTCCTCGTCAGCCTCGGCCTGCTGCTCGGCATCAATGCGGCCGGCGTCGATCTCACCGCGCTCACCCTGCTCACCGGCGCGATCGGCGTCGGCCTCGGCTTCGGCCTGCAGGCGATCGCGAGCAACTTCGTGTCCGGGTTCGTGCTGCTGATGGACAAGTCGATCAAGCCGGGCGACGTCATCAGCTTCACCAATACCGCGGCCGGCGGCCCGGGCGGCACGACGGCCGACAATTTCGGCTGGGTGCAGGAACTGCGCGGCCGCTACATCGTCGTGCGCGATCGAGATGGCGTCGAGACGCTGGTGCCGAACCAGTTCGTCATCAACAATTCGGTGATCAACTGGAGCTACTCCGACGCGCGCGTGCGGCTGCGGCTGCCGGTCATGGTGAGCTACCAGGACGACCCGGAGAAGGCGCTCGCGCTGCTGCAGCACGCGGCCGCCGACCACCCGCGCATCCTCAGGGAACCGGGGCCGGTCACGCGCCTGATGTCGTTCGAGGACTACGGCATGCGCCTCGAGGTGCGCTTCTGGATCGCCGACCCGATGAACGGCGTCAACAACGTGCGCTCCGACGTGAACCGCGCGATCTTCCGCCTGTTCCGCGAAGCAGGCATCACGATCCCGGTGGCACAGCGCGAACTGCGCATGCTGCCGCCCGCCTCCCATGCCGATCCGCGTTTCACGCCAGATCGAGATACCTGACGCCGACCTCTCGCTGGCGTTCATCCGCGCGTCGGGCCCCGGCGGGCAGAACGTCAACAAGGTCGCCTCGGCGGTGCAGCTGCGCTTCGATCTGGCCGGCACCGCCGTGCTGCCGGCGCGCGTCAAGGCGCGGCTGCGCGCGCTCGCCGGGCAGCGTGTCGCGGGCGATGGCGCGGTCCTCATCCAGGCGCGCGCGCACCGCAGCCAGGCGGACAACCGCCGCGACGCCGAGCAGCGCCTCGCGGCGCT
>CAZRLI010000229.1:0-3852 GCA_964600535.1 uncultured Steroidobacteraceae bacterium
ACCACGACGAGGAGGTCCGGCTGCCAGGCGGCAAGCCCCGCGCGCCCGGCCTCGCCCTGCAGCGACGACGGCTGCGCGACCGGCCAGCCCTGGGCGAGCGCCTCGAGCTTCACGGGGCTCGCGGCCAGCACCCGGCCGCGCCCCGCGGGCCGGTCGGGCTGGGTGAGCACGCCGGCGATTTCGTGGCGGCTGGCGAGCGCACGCAGCGGCGGCAGCGCGAACCCGGGCGTTCCGGCGAACGCGACACGCACGTCTGGCGCCCCCGGGTCAGAGCGCCGGCACGCGCGCGGCCGGCGCCGGCTGGGACCTCGCGGACGCGCGGGACTTGCGGTCCTTGTCGAGCTTCTTGCGGATCCGCTCGCGCTTGAGGTCGGAGAGGTAGTCGACGAACAGCTTGCCCTCGAGGTGATCCATCTCGTGCTGCAGGCACACGGCGAGTATCCCGTCGAGATCCTGCTCGAACTCGATGCCATGGCGGTCGCGCGCGCGCACGCGCACGCTCGCGGCGCGCTGCACTTCGTCGAAGATCCCCGGCACCGAAAGGCAGCCCTCCTCCATCATCGCGGTGCCGCTCCTGGCAAGGATCACCGGGTTGATGAACACGCGCCGCGCGTCCTTCGTTTCCGACACGTCGATCACGATCAGTTGCCGGTGGTAGTCGACCTGGGTGGCCGCCAGCCCGATCCCGGGCGCCGCGTACATGGTCTCGAACATGGCGTCGATCTGGCGGCCCAGGGCCTCGTCGAACACGGTGACCGGTTCGGCGCGGGTCCGCAGGCGCGGATCGGGGTATTCGAGGATCGTGAGCAGGGACATGGAAACCTTCGGCAATGCTGCTAATGTATTCAGCGGGCTCGCATTTATTTGAACCAGCGCACAAAGTAGACACGGAGTCGTGTGCACCGGTTCGCTGGGCGATTATAACAGCGGGGTCGCTTGCCCCACCCGGTATAGAGGAGTGAGGGATGGTTTCGAATCAGTCAGTTAGCCCCGCGACGGCCTGGTCGCGCGCGGCTCTGTACGCCTGTGTGGCGCTCGCCGCCGCCTGTTCCTCGCCTGAGAAGGCGACCCGCTCCGACGCACCGCGGCAGGAGTACGTCGCCGAACCGGGCGCAGCCCCCCCAACCGACGACCTGACGGCCACCGAGGCCGCGACGGTCACCAGCGAGTCCGCGCCCGCCCCGGCGCCCGCGGTCTCCGCCGATGCCGTCCGCCCCGATGCACCGAGCCGCTACACGGTCAAGCCCGGCGACACGCTGTGGGACATCTCGAACATGTTCCTGCGCGATCCCTGGCTGTGGCCCGAGATCTGGTACGTGAATCCGCAGGTCGAGAACCCGCACCTGATCTACCCGGGTGACGTCCTTGCGCTCGCCTACGGTGCCGACGGTGCGCCACGGGTGACCCTCGAGCAGGGTGGCGCCGCGCGCCTGAACCCGCGCCTGCGCAGCTCGCCGGCCGACGGCCCGATCGCGACCATCCCCTACACGGCCATCGCGGGCTTCCTGTCGCGCCCATCGCTGTTGTCGGCCGAGCAGATCAAGGACGCGCCCCATGTGCTCACGTTCGCCGACGAGCACATGGTCGGCGGCAATGGCGAGGACATCTTCGTCCGCAACCTCGACGCCCCGATCGACGCGCGCTATGCGGTCGTGCACGTCGGCCAGAAGCTGCGCGACCCGGACAGCGGCGACGTGCTCGGCTACGAAGGCGTCTATGCGGCCACCGCGCGCGTCACCCGCCCGGGCAACCCGCTGACGGCGAAGCTCACCGACTCCTCGCGCGAAACCCTGCGCGGCGACCTGCTGATCGCCAATGACGCCGATGCGCCGGCGAGCTTCGAGGTGCGCGTGCCGACCGCGCCGGTCCGCGGCTCGATCATCTCGGTGGTCGACGACACGACGCTGATCGGCACCTACCAGATCATCGCGGTCAACCGCGGCACCCGCCACGGCCTCGCGCCCGGCCACGTGCTCGCGGTCGACAAGGCGGGGCTCGTGACGCGCGATACGACCCGCGGAGCATTCAGCCCGAACGCGCGGCTGCCCGACGAGCGCGCCGGCACGGCGCTCGTCTTCAAGAGCTACGAACGCATGAGCTACGCGATCGTGGTCGGCGCCTCGCGCGCGATCCGGGTCGCGGACACGATCCGCACGCCGTAGTCGCTGTCCTCACGCGGCGGCGTCCGGCTGCAGTTCCGGCGCCGCCGCGGCGAATTCCCGCCTCGCCCCGAGTGCCGCGTCGATCGCGACGAGCGTCGGCACGCCCGCGAGGTCGCACCCGAGGCGCCGCGCGTTGTACATCTGCGGCACCAGGCACACGTCGGCGAGCGTGACCTCTTCCCCATGGCAGTGGCGCCCGTCGCGCGAGTGGCGGCGCACGCTGGCTTCCAGCGCCGCGAACCCCGCCTCGATCCAGTGGCGCGTCCAGGCGTTCACCTCGGCTTCGGTGTGCGCGAGCGACTCGCGCAGGTAACGCACGATGCGCCGGTTGCCGAGCGGATGGATGTCGCAGGCGATGCCGAGCGCCATGGCACGCACCTGCGCGCGCGCCAGCGGCGCACGCGGCAGCAGTGGCGGCTCGGGGTGGGTCTCCTCGAGGTACTCGATGATCGCGAGGGACTGCGCCAGCACCTCCCCTTGCACCTCGAGCGCCGGCACGAATCCCTGCGGATTGAGCGCGAGGTACTGCGCACTGCGCTGCTCGCCACGCAGCAGGTGGTGCGCGACCTGCTCGCAGGCCAGCCCCTTGAGGTTGAGCGCGATGCGCACGCGGTAGGCGGCGCTGCTGCGCCAGTAAGTGTGCAGCTTCATGCGTGATTCACCCTGCTTGGCCCCGAAACGCGCGGCGCGAAGTCCCGCAGGCCGAAGTATTCTCCCGCCATGCCCGCCGATGCCAGTGCGCTAGCGCTCGCGCGTTGCCCCGGACTGTCCGCCGGGCAACTGGCGGCGGCGCTCGCGCTCGCGGGCGATGCCGCGGGCGTGCTGCGGCTGCCCGAGGCGCGCCTGCGCGGCTGCGGCTGGCCACAGGCTGCGGTCGCCTGGGCCGCAGCGCCGGATCGCGCGCAGGCCGACCGCGACGGCGCCTGGCTCGAGTCCGCGGGCGCGAGCCTGCTCGCCTGCGTCGACCCCGGGTACCCGCCGCTGCTGCGCGAGCTCTCGCAGGGCCCGGCTTACCTCTGGGTACGCGGCGATGCGGGCCTGCTCGGCTCGGCGCAGCTCGCGATCGTCGGCAGCCGCAACCCCACCGCGGGCGGCCGCTCCGACGCGCACGAGTTCGCCCGCTATCTCGCGGCGGGCGGCCTCACCATCACGAGCGGCCTCGCGCTCGGCATCGACGGCGCGGCTCACCGCGGCGCACTCAAGGCGGGCGGACGCACGATCGCCGTGTGCGGCACCGGCCTCGACAGCGTCTATCCGCGCGAGCACGAGGCGCTGGCCGCCGAGATCGTCGCCCGCGGGGCGCTCGTGTCGGAGTTCCCGCCGCGCAGCCCGGCGCTGCCCGCGCATTTCCCGCAGCGCAATCGCCTCATCAGCGGGCTTGCGCTCGGGGTGCTCGTCGTGGAAGCCGCGCGGCGCAGCGGCTCGCTGAGCACCGCCCGGCACGCGGGTGAACAGGGCCGCGAGGTGTTCGCGATCCCCGGCTCGATCCACAACCCCCTCTCCCGCGGCTGCCACCAGCTGATCAGGAGCGGCGCGAAACTCGTGGAAAGCGCCGCAGACATCCTGGAGGAGCTCAAATTACCTTTTACCAAACAACAGCTTACGTCCGAACCGAACCCGGCGGCGGCCGCTCCGCGGTTGGACAAGGAATACGAAATCCTGTTAGATGCGCTCGGCTTTGACCCCACGG
>CAZRLI010000230.1:0-3846 GCA_964600535.1 uncultured Steroidobacteraceae bacterium
GCGATGATGGCGATGTTGCGTAGGGGGCGCATAAAAGGCCGCGGAGGATAGCACAGTTCCGGGCGGGTCGAAGCCCGCGCTCAGTAGCGGTCGTCCAGCGCGAAAATGGCCTGCCGCTCGCGCCACTGGCCGCGGGTGAAATCGGGGAATTGCACTGTCCTGTTCGACTGTGCGATGGAGGCTTCGGACAGTGGCGTGATGGCGCTCCAGGCCACGGCGTCGTAGATGTCGATCGGGGGCGGCTCGGCCCGGCGCAGCGACTCGACGAAGGCGTGCAGGACGAAGAAGTCCATGCCTCCATGGCCCGAACCCTCCGCGTGCGCGGCGTACCGCTTCCACAGCGGGTGGTCATATTGCGCGAGCCAGGGTTGCGCGCTTTCCCAGCGATCGTGCTCCCGGGCCTTGCCCTCGATGTAGATGGAGTCGTTGACATCCATCCACAGGCCGCGGGTCCCCTGCACCCGAAAGCCGAGCGAATAGGGGCGCGGCAGCGAGGTGTCGTGCGACAGCAGGATCGTCTCGCCGTTCGCGCAGGCGATCTGGGTCTGCACGATGTCGCCGAGGCTGAAGGCCACCCGGTTGTTGGGATGGCCCGGGGCGAGTTTCCCGATGTAATCGTGCAGGCCGCGCGGCTTGCTGGCGTAACTCGTGAGGCGTTCGAAGCGGTTGCCGCGGTTGATGTTCGCCAGCATGGCACAGGGACCGACGCCGTGGCTCGGGTAAAGGTCGCCGTTGCGCACGACGGCATGGGGCGTGCGCCATATCGCCTCGGACCAGCCCTTGTCGCCGAACTCCACGCCGCCGCCGTAGGCCTGGCCGGGAATGCCGGCGTTGAATTTCACCGGCCGCAGGTCGTGCTGGTAGCCGCCCTCGAGGTGCAGCAGTTCGCCGAACAGTCCCTGCCGCGCCATGTTGAGCACGGCCATGACATCACGCCGGTAGCACACGTTCTCGAGCAGCATGTAGGGCGTGCCGGTCCGCTGCTGCGCGCCGAGCACGTCCCAATGCTCCTGCAGCGTGACGCCGGCCACGACTTCGCAGCCGACGGCGATCCGGGCCTCCATGGCTTCAATGGCCTGGGGGGCGTGCAGTTCCCAGGGCGTCACGATGACGACCGCGTCGAGGTCCGCGCGCGCATACATCTCGCGCCAGGCACCGGGATGGCCTGTGAAGACAGTGGGTCGCGCCCTGCCAGCCTGCGAAGCCGCCTGCAGCGCGCGCCCGATCATGAACGGGTCGATGTCGCAGATCGCGGCAATGGCGACGTCGTCGCGGCGCAGCAGTTCGCGCAGGTGCACCTGGCCCCGCATGCCGACACCCAGGATGCCGATGTTCAGCGCCTCATTCGGCTTGCGGCTGCGCGCCGCGGCGCGCAGGGCGTGCGGTGCCAGCGCCGCGCCCGCCGCGCAACCCAGCAGGAACTTGCGTCGATTCATGCCGCACCCCCTTGTCCGGGCGATAGTCTAGTGCCAGAGGTCGAAGAACCGGCCCGGCGCATCGTATTGGACCTGGGTCGCGGGGCCGAGCCGCCGCCAGTCGTCGCTGTCGAAGGTCAGCGTGCAACTGGCGCCGGTCGCGAAGGACGGGATGCCGGGCTGCGGCGCGAGCGACTGCGCGAACTCGGTCAAGCCGGGATTGTGGCCCACGACGAGCAGGTGGCCGATTCGCGCGCCCGTCGCGCCGATCGCCGCGGCGATCTCCTCCGGCGGCGCGAGGTAGAGCGAGTCGACCCGCCTGAGGAGTCTTGCGGCGAGACCCAGCTCGCGCGCGAACACTTCGGCCGTCTGCACGGCGCGCTGCGCCGGGCTCGCCAGGATGAGTCCGGGAGGGTCGTGCTCCTGCACGCGCAGCCGGCGCGCCATGTCGGCGGCTTCAGCCAGGCCTCGGCGCGTGAGTGGCCGGTCGAAATCCGCCACCGTCGCCTCTTTCCACTCGGCCTGGCCGTGTCGAACGAGGGTGAGGCGCTTCATCCGGGCGGCCATGCCCTGATTCTAGAACATGCCGGTCTGCAGGCGCGCCGCCTCCGACATCATCGACTGGTTCCAGGGCGGGTCGAACACCAGTTCGACGAGGGCGGTGCGGATCGTCGGGATGATCTCGACCTTCTCCCTGACGTCCTGCACCAGCACTTCACCCATGCCGCAGCCGGGTGCCGTGAGCGTCATCTTCACGTCGACATCATGCGTGCCATCGTCGTTGGTCGTGACATCGCAGGCATAGATGAGGCCGAGGTCGACGATGTTGATCGGGATCTCCGGGTCATAGCAGGTGGCCATCTGCTCCCAGATGAGCTTCTTCAGGTCGTCGAGCGTCGCATCGGGCGGCAGTTCCGGCGGCTTCACCACCTCCTGCCCGATCGCGTCGGCATGTTCGCCTGCCAGCCGGAAGAGATTGCCGTCGATATAGAGCGTGAAGCTGCCGCCGAGCGCCTGGGTGATGTAGCCCGCCTGGCCGGGCTTCAGGTTGACCTCGACCCCGGCCGGCACCATGACCGCCTTGACCTCACGCTGCACGACGAATGGCTGGTTCTGGTGGCTGCGCATTCCTCACTCCGTCGTCACGGGCCGGCACTCGTGTGCCAGCGCGGCGTTCAGCGTATGCCAGCAAAGGCTCGCGCACTTGACACGCGCCGGGAAGTCGCGCACGCCCGCGAGCGCCGCGAGCTTGCCGAGCGACTCCGGCGTCGCGCTGCCCTCGCCGGTGAGCGTCGCATGAACCTCGTCGAACAAGCGCGCGATCGCGGCGCGGTCCTTGCCCTTGACGGCTTCCGTCATGAGGGAGGCGGAGGCGACGGAAATCGCGCAGCCCTTGCCGTCGAAATGCACGTCCCGGACGCGGTCGCCGTCGAGCTGCAGGTAGACCGTCAGGCGATCGCCGCACAGCGGGTTGTGGCCGTCGGCGCTGGTGTCGGCCGGGGACAAGGGCCCGAAATTGCGCGGCCGCCGGTTGTGATCGAGGATCACGTCGCGATAGAGATCCTTGAGGTCCATCAGCCGAATACCTCGCGCGCCTTGTGCAGCGCCGCGACCAGGCGCGCGACGTCCTGGTCGTCGTTGTAGCAGGCGAAGGAGGCGCGCGCCGTTGCCGGCACGCCGAAGAAATCCATCACCGGCATCGCGCAATGGTGTCCGGTGCGGATCGCGACGCCCTCGCTGTCGAGGATCGTGCCGAGGTCGTGCGGATGGATGCCATCAACCGTGAATGACAGCACCGCGGCCTTGTCCGCGGCGGTGCCGACCACGCGCAGCCCGGGGATGCCGAGCGCCGCCTCCGTGGCCTGCGCCAGCAGCCGCTGCTCGTGCGCATGCACGGCCGCCGTGCCGAGTCCCTCGACATAGTCGATCGCCGCGGCGAGGCCCACGGCGCCGGAAATGTTCGGCGTGCCGGCCTCGAACTTCCACGGCAGGTCGTTGTAGGTGGTGCCCGCGAAGCTCACCGAGAGGATCATGTCGCCGCCCCCCTGCCAGGGCGGCATCTCGCGCAGCAGCGCCTCGCGGCCATACAGCACGCCGATGCCGGTCGGGCCATAGAGCTTGTGGGCGGAGAACGCGTAGAAGTCGCAGTCGAGCGCCTGCAGGTCCACGCCGCCGTGCGGCACCGCCTGCGCGCCATCGAGCAGCACCGGCACGCCGCGCCCATGCGCGGCCTTCACGATGCGCGCGACCGGCAGCACGGTGCCGAGCGCGTTCGAGACCTGCGCGACCGCGACCAGCCGCGTGCGCGGCGTCAGCAAGGCCTCGAACGCATCGAAGCGCAGCTCGCCCCGTTGGTCGATCGGTGCCACCTTGAGGGTCGCGCCGGTGGCCGCGCACACCATCTGCCAGGGCACGATGTTGGCGTGGTGTT
>CAZRLI010000231.1:0-3830 GCA_964600535.1 uncultured Steroidobacteraceae bacterium
CGCAGCCCGCGACGCCGATCAGCACCTCGGGCCGCAGCTGTTTCAGGCGGCGCCATTCGCCGAGGAGCGAGTACACCTTGTCCTCGGCTTTCTCGCGCACCGAACAGGTGTTCATCAGCAGCAGGTCGGCGAGCGCCGGGTCGTCGGTCGCGACGTAGCCTTCGGCCGCTTGCAGTACGTCCGCCATGCGCGCGGAGTCGTACTCGTTCATCTGGCAACCGTAGGTCTTGAGGAAATAGCGGCCGGGCATGGGGGGCGGGCGGTTCAAACGGGGAAGTCTACAGAATCCGCCCGCACCCCGCGATCTTACTCATATAAATCAATGAGTTAGAACGGAATATCGTCGTCAAACTCGTCTTTCTCGGTCGAACTCGCGACCGGCGCCTGCGAATACTCGTCGTCCCCGCCGCGACCGCGGCCACCGCCCTGCCCGCCGCCGCCGGAGCCGCCGCCAGCACCGCCACCGCCGCCACCGCCGCGCGCGCCGAGCATCTGCATCTCGTCGGCGATGATCTCGGTCGTGTAGCGGTCGTTGCCCTGCTTGTCCTGCCACTTGCGGGTGCGAAGGCTCCCCTCGATGTAGACCTGCGAACCCTTGCGCAGGTACTCGCCGGCGATCTCCGCGAGGCGACCGAACATGGCGACGCTGTGCCACTCGGTGCGCTCCTTCATTTCGCCGCTCTGCTTGTCCTTCCAGCTTTCGCTCGTGGCGATGCGCAGGTTCGTGACCGAGCTGCCCGAGGGCATGGCGCGGGTTTCGGGGTCCTGTCCGAGGTTGCCGATGAGGATGACTTTATTGATGCCGCGTGCCATATGGATGCCTTTCGTGCGTACGGCCAAGTATGCGTAGCGGTGGCCGCCGCGTTGACTCGAGAATCTACCGGGATCGCACCGATTCTTTCATGCCCCGGCCGCCGGCGCTACGGCCAGGCGGTCGGCGGATTGGGGAACCGGCCCTCCCGCAACGGCACGACGCAGAAGCGGTGGCCGGTCGGGGCTTCCATGACCCACCAGTCGCGAACCCGCTGGACGCGCCGCGCGCCGAGGTTTTCGAGGCGCTGCGCCTCCGCCTCGACATCATCGGTGACGATGTCGAGATGCAGGCGGCTCTCGTGGCTGACGCGTTGCACTTCGATGTGCAGGCCATCCTCCTTCGCCTCGAGCGGCACATAGCCCGCGTCCTCCTCGGCCGCCGAGGGCCGCAGCCGGCGGCCCAGCGCCGCGCCCCAGAAGTCGGCTGCGGCAGGCAGGTGGTCGACCTGGCAGTCGATGATGAAACCGGCGAGCGCGCTGCGATGCATGGCATGACCCGACCGAGGAGTGGGGAGCGGAGTCTACCGCCTCCAGCGGGCCCTACAACCCGGGCGTGGCTGGCCGTATGCTCGCCCACATGATTTCGCGGCGCATCGTGACCGCCGGCCTGCTGGCCAGCAGCACCGGCAAGTTCGCCCGGGCCCGCGACGAGGGGCTCGTGGCGCTGCCCGGCAAGAAGCCGCTGATCAAGCGCGCCTTCCGGCCCCCCAACTACGAGACGCCGCTCGCCGACCTGCGCACGCCCTTTACCCGCAATGACGCCTTCTTCGTGCGCTATCACCTCGCCAATATCCCCGAGGTCGATCCGCGTGCCTGGCGGCTGCGGGTCGGCGGCGCGAGCATCGGGCGGCCGCTGTCGCTGTCCCTCGCGGAACTGAAGCGGGACTTCGAGTTCGTCCGCATCAACGCCATCAACCAGTGCTCGGGCAACCGTCGCGGCCTGTTCACGCCGCGCGTGCCGGGCGTGCAGTGGGGCTATGGCGCGATGGGGCACGCCCGCTGGGGCGGGGTGCGCCTGCGGGATGTGCTGCGGCGGGCCGGCCTCGCCGCGGGAGCCGTCGAAGTGTCGTTCGACGGCGCGGACACGGCGCTGATGGCGAAAACACCGGACTTCGTGAAGAGCCTGCCGGTCGAACGGGCGCTCGAGGAGACGGTGCTCGTGGCGTTCGAAATGAATGGCGGGCCGTTGCCGCACTGGAACGGCGCGCCGGCGCGGCTCATCGTTCCCGGCTGGACGGCGACCTACTGGGTCAAGCACCTGACGGAGATCCGGGCGGAACCCCGGCCCTTCGACGGGTTCTGGATGGCGTCGTCTTACCGGCTGCCCACCGGCCTCTTTCCGGGCCCGGCCTTTGCGAGCCAGGCGACGCGGGAGACGACGCCGATCACCGGGATCCTCGTCAATTCGCTCGTGACGAGCCATGTCGACGGCGACCGCATTGCGCGCGGCCGGCCCGCCGACCTGCGGGGATGGTCATGGGATGGCGGGTCGGGCATCGCCCGCGTCGACGTATCACTCGACGGCGGGCGGTCGTGGCGCGACGCGGCGCTCGGCGACGACATGGGCCGGTTCGCGTGGCGGGAATTCCGCGTGCCGCTCGACACCTCGCGGTCCGGGCCGATTGCGGTCGCCGTGCGCGCCCGCGGCCGCGACGGCGCGGTGCAGCCGGCGGAGCTGGTCGTGAACGCGCCCGGCTATCACCACAACATCATCCAGCGGATCACGCTGGAGGTGGCATGAAGCGCAGCGCGATCGCATTGTGCGCCGGCTGGTTCGCGCTCGCCGCCGGCCTGGCCCCGGCGGGCGAGGAATCGATCGTGCTGCGCGACGCCCCCGGCCGCGACCTCACGCTCGCACGCTGCGTCATCTGCCACAGCGTCGATTACATCGAAGCGAATGCGCCCGTCATGGACCGCGCGCTCTGGCAGAAGACGATCCGCAAGATGATCGACCGCTATGGCGCGCCCATCACGGAGGAGGACGCGCGGCAGATCCTCGACTATCTCGCCACGCAATACTCGCAGGCGCCCTGACAGTCGGGCAGGATCGACGCATGTCGCAGGCCACCCCGGGCAACAGGCTCGACCGGCCGGTCGGCCGCACCGACCACACCCTCGGCCCGGACCGCGCGCCAATCACGCTGCTCGAGTACGGCAGCTACGCCTGCCCGCACTGCCGCGCGGCCAACGAACGCATCGCGGAGGTGCGCCGCGAGCTCGGCGACCGGCTGCGATACGTCTTTCGCCAGCGGCCACTCGCCGGCAACGACCTCGCGCGCCGCGCGGCCGAACTCGTCGAGCGGGCCCGCAGGCCGGAGGATTTCTGGCGGGCGCACATGCTGCTGATGTCGCGCTCGGAAGTGCTGACGGAAGATGATCTCGCCGCGGTTGCGCGCGAGCTCGGCGTCGATGCCGGGAGCGCGACCGCCGCGCCGGAAGCGCAGTACGCCCGGCAGCGGGTCGATGCCGACCTGGCGAGCGCCCGCGCGAGCGGGGCGCTCTACACACCCACGTTCTTCATCAATGGGCGGCGCTACGACGGGCCCTGGGACGAAAGCTCCTTCCTCGACGCGATGCTCGGCACGCTCGGGCACCGGATGCGCGCCGCCGCGCTCGATTTCGCGAGCTGGGCGCCCTCGACCGGGGCGCTGCTGCTGCTCGCGACCGTGCTGGCGATCGCCTGGACGAACAGCGATGCGGGAGCTGCGTTTGCGGCTTTCTGGGAGTCACCCTTCGCGCTGCGCTTTGGCGCAACGGACTTTGGGATGCCCTTGCGCGCCTGGATCAACGACGCGCTGCTTGCCGTCTTCTTCCTCGTGGTCGGGCTCGAGATCAAGCGCGAGTTCACCGTGGGCCACCTCGCGAGCCGCCGTGCCGCGGCACTGCCCATTGCCGCCGCGATCGGCGGCATGGCGGTACCCGCACTCCTCTTTTCGCTCCTGATTCCGCAAGGCGCCTGGGCGCACGGCTGGGGCGTGCCGATGGCGACCGACACCGCCTTCGCGGTCGCCCTGGTC
>CAZRLI010000232.1:0-3824 GCA_964600535.1 uncultured Steroidobacteraceae bacterium
CATCGACCTGCTGCCGCGCATCTCGTTCACGATGCTGCTGCCGGTCGGCGTGCAGCTCGCCGCGTACTACGGCGCCTGGCCGTTTCCCGCCGCGTTCGTGCCGGCGGTGTGGGTGTTCGCGAGCGCGTGGATGGTCCTCAATGTGCTGGGTTACCTGCGGTCCGGCACACCGGCCGGCGACCGCATCCGTGCCCTCGACCAGAACATCCGCCTGGTGATGGCACCGGTGCTGGTCGGTACCGGGCTGTGGTCGGTCGCAACCGGTTACCCCGTCGCGCCGCTCTTCATCGCGCTCAAGATCGCGGTATTCGGCGTCATGATCGTGGTGGGCCTCGTCCTGCGCGCGATCATGAAGGACTGGGCGATCGGTTTCCGCCGGCTCGCGACCGAGGGACCCGGCGCGGCGGTCGACGAGCTCTTCCAGGGATCGCTCGCGCGCGCGCGTTACGTCGCGTACTTCATGTGGTCCCTTTCGGGCGTCATGGCCGTGCTCGGGGTCGTGAAGCCCGCGTGAGCGAAGGCGGCGCCACAGGCTGGTCGAGGGCCCAGTGGTCCTGGGCGATGGCCGACTGGGCGCGCGAGCCGTTCTTCACCATCGTCATGAGCCTGGTCTTCCCGCCGTTCTTTGTCGCGGTGGTGGTTGCGGACCCGGTGCGCGGCACCGCGCTCTGGGGTTACGGCCTCGCGGCCGCCAGTGCCTTGCTCGTCCTGCTGGGCCCGCTGGCGGGTGCCGCGGCCGACAGCACCGGCCGGCGCAAGCCCTGGATCCTCGGCTGCGTCATCGCCGCCGCGCTGGCTCTCCTCAGCCTCTGGGCCGCGTCCCGCGTGCCGGGGCAGGTCGCCTGGGTACTTGCGTCCTGCGCATTGGCGCAGCTTGCGATCGAGCTGTCGCGCGTATTCACCGACAGCCTCGTGCTGCGGGCGGCGCCCCGCGAACGAGTGGGTGAACTCAGTGGTCTTGCCGTCGGACTCGGCTTTGCCGCCAGCATGCTCTACATAGGCGCGACACTGGTGGTGAAGGACGCCGCCGCGCCCGTGGTGGCGGCGCTGTGCGGCGCCTGGCTGGTCGTCTTCTTCGTGCCGCTGCTGCTCTGGTGCCCGGACTATCCGGGGGAGTCGCGCAGCTGGGCCGCGAGTTGCGGCGACAGCTTCGCGCGGCTGCGGAACTCGCTGCGCGACCTGATGCACGTGCCGCAGGTCGGGCGCTTCCTGCTCGCCCGCATGGTCTACTGGGACGGCATGATGGGCCTGTTCTCGTTCATGGCGATCCTCGCTTCTTCGCGACTCGAGTGGCGCGCCAGCGAACTGTCCGCGTTCGGCCTGCTGGGCCTGTTCGCCGGCGCGGCGGGCGGCGTCATCGGCGGCCGGCTCGATCGCCGCTACGGCTCGAAGCGCCCGCTGATGGGCGCGCTGGCGGTCATGCTGGCCGTGTCGGTCGCCATGCTGCGCGTGCTGCCCGACAGCGTCGATCGCGCCGCCGACGCACGGCTGTTCTCCTCGGCCGGCGACCGCGGGTTCCTGTGGCTCGCCGTGGGCGCAAGCGCCGGGCTGGGCACGCTCCTGGCCTGCAGCCGCTCGATGATGGTGCGGCTCTCGCCCGCCGATCGACTGGGGGAGTTCTTCGGCCTCTACGTCATGGTGGGCCGGGCGTCGAGCTTTGCCGCGCCGCTGCTCGTCGCCGTTGCCACGACGGTGTTTGCCAACCAGACAACCGGCGTTTTCAGCGTGGCGCTGGTGTTCATGGTCCTCGGCCTCGCGCTGCTCGGCAGGGTGCATGAGCCGTCACGCTGACGACTCGCCGGCGGACTGGCCGCCGGCGCGCGTGGCGTGGCGCACCGTCGTGGTCCTCGCGCTCGTGTACGCCATCGCCTTCGTGCATCGCATCGGCCTCGGCCTGCTGGTCGAACCGCTGCAGAGGGACCTGCATTTCAGCGACACGGCGATCGGCTGGCTGGCCGGCATGATGTTCGCCTTGCCCTATACATTCGGCGGCCCGCTGTTCGGCTGGCTCGCCGACCGGCGCAGCCGCCGCTCGATCATCGCGATCGCGGCCGCCGGCTGGAGTGCGACGACCGCGGCCTTCGGCCTCCTGGGCTCGTTCGCGGCGCTGGCAGCCACGCGGGTCGTGGCAGGCCTGGCGCAGGCGGCCCTGCAGCCCGCCGCGTCCTCGATGATCGCGGATTGCTTCGACGCGCGGGATCGCCCGCGTGCCTTCGGCGTCTACGTGGCAGGGACCAGCGCCGGCACGGCGATCGCCTTCTGGCTCGGTGCGGTCGCGATCACCATCGGCGGCTACGTGGCGGGCGCCACCGGCATCAAGGACTGGTCGGCCGCCTTCCTGGCACTCGCGGTGCTCGGGCTCATCGCGCCACTGTCGATGTCGTTCATCAGCGAGCCGCCGCGCCGGGAGCAGGGCGGTGCCGCCACCGCGACCGTGCGCGCAACCGTCGAGTTCCTGGGTCGCAGGTGGCTGGTCGTCGGCAGCCTGAGCGTCGGCATCGCGATCTGCTTCCTGGCCCCCTACGGGCAGCTCGCCTTTATGCCGGTGATGTTCTCGCGCAAGTACGGCTGGAGCGCCGCCGAACTGGCCGTCACCTACGGGACCGTGGGCGTGCTGTGCGGCGGCTTCGGCTCGGTGCTCGGCGGCTGGATCTCGACACGGCTCGCGCGGCGCGGGCACATCGACAGCGACTGGACCCTCTGCCTCGCCGGCTCGGCCGGCAGCCTCATCGCCGGTGGCGTCGCGCCGCTGATGCCGACCGGCGAACTGAGCCTGGCCTGCTTCGCGCTCTCCGCGGTGTTCACCAACTGGCCGTCGGTCGGGGCGCTCGGCGTCATCAATCGACTGGCGCGCAACGAGATGCGCGGCCAGCTGACGGCGGTCCAGACGTCGACGATCGGCCTGCTCGGCGCCGGGCTCGGGCCGGTCGTCATCGGTACGCTGTCCGACCGGCTGCCTCCCGCATGGGGTGGCGTCTCGGCGGCGATGTCGATCACGTTCTTCGGTTGCGCGATACTTTCCTGCACGTTGCTCGCCGTGGGCCAGCGGCCGTTCCGGCGTGCCATTGCGGACTCCTTACCCACCGCGAGGTGATGCGCGATGACGGCCTACTCAATCACGCTCTGGCTGCACGTGCTGGTCATGGGCTACTGGATCGGCAGCGATCTTGTCGTCAACCAGCTGACGCACTACACGGCGCGGGCGTCCGGCCTGTCGGGCGCCGAGCGCCGGCGGTTGTGGGATTTCCTGCTCGATGTCGACCAGCATCCGCGCAACGCGCTGATCTTCAGCGTGCCGCTCGGCTTCACGCTGGCGTCGATGCTCGGGCTGGTCGCGATCCGTGGCGCGGGACTGGCCGCGCTCTGGCTGTTGTCGGCGCTGTGGTTCTGGTTCATGTGGCAGACGCACTGGATGCACCAGAAGCCCGAAGGGCGCGTCTGGGCGAAGTGGGACTGGCGCCTGCGCTACCTGCTGATCGCGACCGCGGTCGGCACGGGCGTCGTCTCGCTCGTCACTGGACGGCCGTTCGCCGCGCCGTGGCTCGCCTGGAAAGTGATCCTGTTCGGCGGCGTGCTCAGCTGTGGCATCGGCATCCGCTACTACATCAGGCAGGCTTACCAGGCCTGGCCGCGCATCTGGGCCGACCAGGCGGCGCCGGGCGACGAAGCCATCGTGCGCCAGGCGATGTGGCGCGGCACGTATGTGCTGTGGGTACTGTGGGCGCAGCTCGCGATCATCGGCTGGCTCGGGGTCGCAAAACCGGGCTGATGGTGGACGGTGCAGGGATTGAACCTGCGACCCCTGCCGTGTGAAAGCAGTGCTC
>CAZRLI010000233.1:0-3820 GCA_964600535.1 uncultured Steroidobacteraceae bacterium
CGATGCTCGATGCCTGCCTCGAGAGGCTGGCCGCGCGCGGCTTCGCGCGCTACGAAGTCTCGGCCTACGCGCGCGAGGGCCATCGCTGCCGGCACAACCTCAACTACTGGGAATTCGGCGACTACCTCGGTGTCGGTGCCGGCGCGCACGGCAAGCGCAGCGATGCGGGATCCGCGGTCATCGTGCGCACGACGCGGCCGCGTGAACCGCGGCGCTACATGAGTACAGCGAAGCAACCGCCGTTGGCCCAGGAGATCGGGCGCGATGCCCGGCCGTTCGAATTCCTGATGAACGCCCTGCGCTTGCGCGACGGCTTCGCGCGGTCGCTCTTCGAGGCCCGCACGGGCCTCGACTGGTCGGCGATCGATGCAAGGATGACCCGCCTCGTGGCCCGTGGCCTGGTCGAGTTGACGGCCACGACCTGTCGTCCGACCCGCCGGGGACTGGACTTCCTCAACGAGCTGCTGCTCGAATTCCTCCCGGAATCGCGAGCCGGGGCAGCGGGTTAGGCGCTTTCCTGCCCATTCGTCGCGCTTCTTATACACAGCCCGGATGCCGTACCACCACAAATGAGCACATTACGTCCCATTGCGCTCAAACCGCTCCATATGACGCGCGTAACTCATTGATATTGTAGGTTGAAATACCATGGTCATTTTTTGACCAAGTATGCAGAAATGCAATCTGGCCGCGGAATCGCGAATTCGCGCGGCTTGATACTCACAAAGTTATCCACATATTCTGTGGATAAGGCGCAGGCCGAAAGTCCGGGTTGGGCCGTCGGGCGGCAAGCCCGCCCGGGACCCCTTGAGGCCGAAGCCCCCCACCGCTAAACTGCGCGCCCTTTTGGGCCGGGCGTTTCCGGTCACGAGCACGACCATGAAAGCCGATACGCACCCGAACTACGCCGAAATCAACGTGACCTGCACCTGCGGGAATACGTTCAAGACGCGGTCGACTCTCGGTCACGACCTGCAGGTCGAAGTGTGCTCGAGCTGCCACCCGTTCTACACGGGCAAGCAGAAGATCGTCGACACTGCCGGCCGCGTCGACAAGTTCCGCAAGAAATACGCGGGCGCCGCCGCACGCTGAAGCGCCCGGCGCAACCGCCGGCCGCGCCACCCCGCCGGAACTGTTCCCGGTGCACGCACTCGTAGCAATATAGTGGGATCCCCCCACCGGGCCTGCTGCATGCTGCGTACATTTGTCGCGTTCGCGCTCCTCGCGGCGGCCGCTTTCCCGACCGCCGCCGCGCCAGCGGAACGGCACGAAGAGAGCGAGTCCTCGCGCAAGGCGCACGTCGAGATCCTGAAGTTCTACGGTCTCTACGAAGACCAGGCGATGCAGGACTACGTCAACCAGGTGGGCACGAAGGTCGCACGCCACAGCGACTGGCCGGACACCGAGTTCAAGTTCTTCGTCCTCGACGACGACTCGATCAACGCGTTCACGACCGGCTGCTGCTTCATCTACGTGCACCGCGGCCTGCTCAGCTATCTCGAAAGCGAGGCCGAGCTCGCGACGGTGCTCGGCCACGAGATCGCCCACGTCACCGCGAAGCATCCGCAGAAGCGCCGCACGCAGGGCCTGCTCGCCAACCTGCTCGCGATCGGCGCCACGCTCGCAACCGGCTCCGGGGCCGTCGGCCAGCTCGCCAATCTCGGCGCGGGCGCCTGGGTGCAGGGCTACGGGCGCGAGAACGAGATGGAGGCCGACCGCCTCGGCCTGCAGTTCGCTACCAAGGCGGGCTATCGACCCGAGGCGATGGCGGAAGTGTTCAAGGTGTTCAAGGACCAGGAGCGCTTTGAAATGGAGCGTGCGCGCCAGGAAGGGCGCGAGCCGCGCATCTACCACGGCGTGTTTTCCTCGCACCCGGCGCCGGATGCGCGGACGGTGCAGGCTGCCAAGGGTGCGGCACGCATCAGCAGCGAGCCGCCCGGTGGCTGGATCGACAACCGCAACATCTTCCTGCGCAACCTCGATGGCATGCCCTACGGCTCGAGCCGCGTGCAGGGCATCGTGCGCGACAACCGCTTCTATCACGCGGGCATGGGCATCACGATGGCCTTCCCGCGCGGCTGGACCGTCGAAAACCTGCGCGACCGGATCCTCGCGTACACGCGCAGCAAGGACAGCATCATGCAGGTCACGGTCGAGGCGCGACCGCCCACGCAGTCGCCGCGCGAATTCCTCCTGACCCGGCTCAAGGGCAAGTCGGTCGCGGTCAGCGAATCGGTCGAATCGAACGGGATGGAGGGCTATTCGGTCGTCACGCGCGGCGGCTCGCCGCTCGACAACGGCCAGGGCCCGGTCCGCTGGACCGTGCTCTATCGCGAGGGCAGTGCCTTCGTGTTCGCGGGTGCGAGCCGCGCGTCCGTGAATGCGCGGCCCGAGGCCGATGGCGTGATCACGTCGGTGATCGGCACGATGCGCAGCCTCAGGCCCGCGGAATTCCCGCTGGCCGAGCCCTACCGCATCGCCGTCGTGCCCTACGACGGCAAGACACCACTCGCCGACTACGCGCGCGAGATCCCGGTCGAGAAATACCAGCTCGAGGAACTCGAGCTGATGAACGGTCTTTACCCGGACAAGAAGCCGCAATTCGGCCAGCTCTTCAAGATCGTGCAATAGCAATGCGGCCGCACCGCCGGCTGGCGCTTGCGGTTTTCGCGCCTTGATTCCGGCTGCGCACCATGGAATCCTCGGGGGCCTCCCTGTTGCACGCCCGCGACGGGCGCTTCCTGGATCCGCGCATGCCCAGCAAGACCTTTGAACTCGTCGATTCCGCCTCCGGCAAGAAATCCACGCTGCCCGTCCGCTCGGGCACCATCGGCCCGGATGTCCTTGACATCGCGTCGCTCACCCGGGACCACGGCGTCTTCACCTTCGACCCGGGATTCATGGCGACGGCGAGCACCGAGAGCCGCATCACCTATATCGACGGCGACCAGGGCATTCTCCTCTATCGCGGCTACCCGATCGAGCAGCTCGCGGAGAAGAGCTCGTTCATCGAGGTGGCTTACCTGCTGCTGAACGGCGAGCTGCCCGACAAGAAGCAGCTGGCCGAGTTCACGGCCAACATCTCGCGGCACACGATGATCAACGAGTCGCTGCTGCGCATGTTCAACGGCTTTCATTTCAATGCGCACCCGATGGCGATGGTCTCGGGCATCGTCGCGTCGATGTCGGCGTTCTACCACGACTCGATGGACATCAATAACCCGCGCCACCGCGAGATCTTCGCGCACCGGATCATCGCGAAGCTGCCGACGATTTCCGCCGCCGCGTACAAGCACTCGCTCGGGCAGCCCTTCGTCTACCCGCGCAACGACCTCGACTACTGCGCGAACCTGCTGCACATGTTCTACGCGGTGCCCTGCGAGCCGTACGACGTCGATCCGCTCGCCGCGCAGGCGCTCGACCTGCTGCTGATCCTGCATGCCGACCACGAGCAGAATGCGAGCACCTCGACCGTGCGCCTCGCGGGCTCGACCGGCGCGAACCCCTATGCGGCGATCTCGGCGGGCGTGTCGGCGCTCTGGGGCCCGGCACATGGCGGCGCAAACGAGGCCGTGCTCGAGATGCTGGAATCGATCGGCACCGCCGACAACATCCCGAAGTTCCTCGCCAGGGTGAAGGACAAGGCCTCGAACGTGCGCCTGATGGGCTTCGGCCATCGCGTGTACAAGAACTTCGATCCGCGCGCGAAGATCATCCGCGAGATGTGCCACAAGGTGCTCGCGAAGATGGGCCGCGGCGACAACCCGCTGCTCGAGCTCGGCGAGCGGCTCGAGGAGATTGCCCTCAAGGACGACTATTT
>CAZRLI010000234.1:0-3820 GCA_964600535.1 uncultured Steroidobacteraceae bacterium
GGTCGTGACCGTTGCCTGGGTCGGCATCCTGCTGCGCGTCCATCACGAGGCGGCCGCGCGCGCGCGCGGCCCGGCGACGGTGAGTCCATGATCGCCGCGGCGGGCACCGTGCTCATCATGGCGGGCGGCACCGGCGGCCACGTGTTCCCGGCGCTCGCGCTGGCGCGCGTGCTGCGCACGCGTGGCTGCGACATCGTGTGGCTCGGCACGCGCCAGGGGATCGAGGCGCGGCTCGTGCCGGCCGAGGGCCTGCCGATGGAGTGGATCTCGATCGGTGGGCTGCGCGGCAAGGGCGCGGGAACGCTGCTCGCCGCCCCGTTCCGGCTCGCGCGTGCCTTGTGGGAGAGCCTGCGCGTCATGCGCCGCCACCGGCCGATCGTGGTGGTTGGCCTCGGCGGCTTCGTGAGCGGTCCTGGCGGCATTGCCGCCTGGCTGGCGCGACGGCCGCTCGTCGTGCACGAGCAGAATGCCGTTGCCGGTTTCACCAATCGTGTGCTCGCGCGGTGCGCGCGTGAAGTGCTGACCGCGTTCCCGGGCGCCTTCGATGCCTCGCAGGCGGTGCGCGAAGTCGGCAATCCGGTGCGCGCGGAATTCTTCGCGCTCGCCACGCCGCCCGCCCGCAGCGCGGGCCGCGGCGCGATGCTGCGCCTGCTGGTCGTCGGGGGTAGCCAGGGCGCGATCAAGCTCAATACGGTCGTGCCGTTCGCGGTTGCGCGGCTCGCCGGCAGCCTGCGCTTCGAGGTCCGCCACCAGGCCGGGCCCCGCTGGATCGAAGCGGCCCGCAAGAGCTATCTCGACGCGGGCGTTGCGGCCGAGGTCACGCCATTCATCGACGACATCGCCGACGCCTATGGCTGGGCGGACCTCGTCATCTGCCGCTCCGGCGCGCTCACCGTCGCGGAGCTGGCGGCGGCGGGCGTCGCCTCGATCCTCGTGCCGTTCCCGGCCGCGGTCGACGATCACCAGACGGCGAACGCGCGCTACCTCGTGCGCGAGGGCGCGGCGCTGCTGCTGCTGGATCGGGAACTGTCGGCCGAGCGACTTGCCCGCGAGCTGCACGAGCTGTGCCGCGGCGGGCGCACGCGCCTCGTTGCCATGGCCGAGCGCGCGCGGCGCCTTGCGCGGCCACATGCCGCCGAGGACCTCGCCGACGCCTGCCTCGCGGCGGCGCGAGCCGCAGGGGTTGCCGCATGAGCACCCCGATGCACGACCGGATGCGGCGGATCCACACGATCCACTTCGTCGGCATCGGCGGCAGCGGCATGGGCGGGATCGCCGAGGTGCTGCTGAACCTCGGCTATCGCGTGCAGGGTTCGGACCTCAAGCCGAACGCCGTCACGCGCAGGCTGGAGCAGCTCGGCGCCCAGATCGCCATCGGCCACAGCGCGGCGAACGTGGCAGGGGCGGACGTCGTGGTGGTCTCGAGCGCGGTGTCGCGCGAGAACCCCGAAGTGGCCGATGCCCTCGAGCGCCGCGTGCCGGTGGTGCCGCGCGCCGAGATGCTCGGCGAGCTGATGCGCTTCCGTTACAGCATCGCGGTCGCGGGCACGCACGGCAAGACGACCACCACGAGCCTCGTCGCGAGCATCCTCGCGGAAGGCAACGCGGACCCGACTTTCGTGATCGGCGGGCGCCTGAAGAGCGCCGCCAGCAATGCCCGGCTCGGTACCGGCCGCTACCTCGTGGCCGAGGCGGACGAGAGCGACGCATCGTTCATCCACCTGCAACCGATGATCGCGATCGTCACCAACATCGACCACGATCACCTCGCGACCCACGACGGGGACTTCGAGAGCCTCAAGCAGAGTTTCGTCGATTTCCTGCACAACCTGCCGTTCTACGGGCTCGCCGTCCTGTGCACCGACGATGCCAACGTGCGCTCGATCCTGCCGCGCCTGTCGCGCCCGGTCGTCGGCTACGGGCTCGGCGAGGGCGTCGACCTGCGGGCCGTGGACGTCCGTCGCGACCGGCTGCGCACGCACTACACCGCGATCAAGCGCGGCGCAGCTTCCGGGCTCGAGGTCACCGTGAACCTCGCCGGCACGCACAACGTGCTCAATTCGCTCGCGGCGATCGCGGTCGCGCAGGAGGTCGGCATCGCCGACGAGGCGATCCAGCGTGCGCTCGCGGGCTTCCAGGGCATCGACCGGCGCATGCAGCACATCGGCGACGTGCCGGTGGCGGGCGGGTCGGCGGCGGTGATCGACGACTACGGGCACCATCCGGCCGAGATCGCCGCCACGCTCGATGCCGTGCGCCAGGCGCATGGCGGCCGGCGCATCGTGCTGGCCTTCCAGCCGCATCGCTACACGCGCACGCGCGACCTGCTCGACGATTTCGCGAGCGTGCTGTCGACGGCCGACGTGCTGCTCGTGACCGAAGTCTACGCCGCGGGCGAAACGGCCATTCCCGGCGCCGATGGCCGCGCGATCTGCCGCGCCGTGCGCACCCGCGGCCAGGTCGAGCCGGTGTTCGTCGAGAAGACCGACGAACTGCCGCAGGCGATCGCGGCGGTGATTGCCGCGGGCGACGTGGTCGTGATGATGGGCGCAGGCAGCATCAGCGCCGTGGCCCACGAACTGCCGGCGCGCCTCGCCACGGCAAGGGGCGCCAGCTGATGGCGGCCGCGACCCTCGCCGCCGACCTCGTGCCGCTCGTGCGCACGGACGAACCGATGTCGCGCCACACCTCCTGGCACGTCGGCGGGCCGGCGCAGATGTTCTTCACCCCGCGCGACCGCCGCGACCTCGCGCGCTTCCTCGCCGCGCTGCCCGCGACGGTGCCGGTGCACTGGCTGGGCCTCGGCAGCAACCTGCTGGTGCGCGACGGTGGGCTGCGCGGCGCGGTGATCGCCACGCACCACGCGCTTACCGGGCTCGAGCGCCGGGACGCAACCACCGTGTACTGCGAGGCGGGCGTGCCCTGTGCGCGCATCGCGAAGCAGTGCGTCAAGTGGGGCCTCGGCCCGGCGGAGTTCCTGGCCGGCATCCCCGGCACGCTGGGAGGCGCGCTCGCGATGAACGCGGGCGCCTTCGGCGGCGAGACCTGGAACCACGTGACCGGCGTCGAGGTGATCGACCGCGGTGGCGTCGAACACGCGCGCAGCGCGCAGGAGTACGCGGTCGCCTACCGCAGCGTGCGTGCCCCGGTGGAGGGTGAAGGCTTCCTCGCGGCCACCCTGCGCTTCGAGCGCCGCCCCGCCGCCCACGCCGGCGAGATCCGCGCGCTGCTCGAGAAGCGCAAGCTCACCCAGCCGATCGGCGCATGGAGCGGAGGTTCGACGTTCACCAATCCGCCCGGCGATCACGCGGCGCGGCTGATCGAGGCGGCGGGCCTCAAGGGCCACCGGATCGGCGGTGCGTCGGTCTCGGCCAAGCACGCCAATTTCTTCATCAACCACGGCGAGGCCTCGGCGGCCGATATCGAAGCGTTGATCCGCCATGTGCAGGCCGTCGTCAAGGCACAGACGGGCATCGAACTGCACCCCGAAGTGCGCATCGTCGGGGAGGCCACGCCATGAAACTCGATTTCCACGCCGGACGCATCACCGAAGTCACGGACGCCGTCGCCTTCGGCCGCGTCGCGGTGCTGCTCGGCGGCAGCTCCACCGAGCGCGAGATCTCGCTGCTCTCCGGCAGGGCGGTGCACGCCGCGCTCCTGCAGCGTGGCGTCGACGCGCACGCCTTCGACCCGGGCGAGCGGCCGCTCACCGAACTCGTCGACGGCAGGTTCGATCGCGCCTGGATCGCGCTGCACGGCCCGGGCGGCGAGGACGGCACGGTGCAGGGCGCGCTCGAGTGCCTCGGCATCCCGTACACGG
>CAZRLI010000235.1:0-3783 GCA_964600535.1 uncultured Steroidobacteraceae bacterium
ACCGCCGACCTCTTGCATGCCATGCAAGCGCTCTCCCAGCTGAGCTATAGCCCCACGAAAGGGGCGCGAAACTACGCAAGCGCCGCCCCCCTGTCAAGGCGCGCCGGTTTGACTCAATCGCCCCCGATAGGACAAAACCTGATGTCGTCGCGCTGAGACATTATGCGCGCGATTTCAGCGTGCTAAAAAGGGCGCGAGTGAAAGGCATACCCGCCGCGAGGCGGGGACGCAAAGCCTCCGGTCTTGGGGTCTGACAGACTCGAGATAGCGGGGTTGCCGCCAGGCCCGTCGTCACGGGCACTGCCGTCATACCCGTTTTCATTTCGACGCCGCCTTCCCCGGGACCGCAGCCGATGCGGGGAATCGAGGACGCGGAATGAAGAACTATCTTGCTCTGCTGGTGGCGGTGTCGACCCTCACGCTCGCCGGTTGCCTGGACGAGAACAAGGAAACGTCGAACGCCGATCCGTTCGAACCCGCCCCGCCCGCGAACAATGCGCCGCAAATCACCGGCAGCCCGGCCACTTCGGTGCAGGCCGGCACGGCCTACAGTTTTGCGCCGGTCGCGAGCGACTCCGACGGCGATGCGCTGACCTTCTCCGCGACGGGCCTGCCCGCCTGGGCCAGCCTGAGTGCGACGACGGGCCGCGTCAGCGGCACGCCCGGCGACGCGAATGTCGGCAGCTCCGGCGACATCACGATTTCAGTGAGCGACGGCAAGGCCACGAGTTCGCTGGCCGCCTTCCGGATCACCGTCACGGCGCGCACGACGCCGCCGCCCGGCAACGCGTCGCCGACGATCTCGGGCGTTCCCGCCGCCAGCGTGATCGTCGGGCAGGCCTACAGCTTCCAGCCGACCGCCGCGGATGCCAACGGGGACTCCCTGGCCTTCTCGATCGCGGGTTTGCCGGGCTGGGCGATCTTCTCGACCAGCACGGGGCGCCTGTCCGGGACGCCGACCGCCGCGAACGTCGGTACCTATTCGAACATCTCGATCAGCGTGAGCGATGGCAAGGGGGGCAGCGCGTCGCTGCCGGCCTTCGCGATCCAGGTGCAGGCACCGCCGCCGCCGGCCAACCGCCCGCCCACGATCTCCGGCACGCCGCCGGGCACCGTCACCGTGGGCAGCGCGTACGCGTTCCAGCCGGCGGCGAGCGATCCGGACGGCAACACGCTCAGCTTCAGCATCGCCAACCGCCCCGCGTGGGCGAGCTTCAGCACGAGCACGGGACGGCTCTCCGGCACGCCCACGGCCGCGGGCACGCACGGTGGCATCGTGATCAGCGTCAGTGATGGCAATGGCGGCGGCGCCTCGCTGCCGGCGTTCACGATCACGGTGAGCGCCGCGGCCAATCGCGCACCCACCATCTCGGGCACGCCCACGACTGCGGTCAACGCCGGATCCGCATACAGCTTCACGCCCTCCGCCACTGATCCGGACAACGACACGCTGGCCTTCGGCATCGCCAACCGGCCCGCGTGGGCGAGCTTCAGCACGACGACGGGGCGCCTTTCCGGCACGCCGGCCGCAACCGATGCCGGCACGACCGCCAACATCGTCATCAGCGTCAGCGACGGCAAGGGCGGCAACGCCACGCTGCCGGCGTTCTCGCTGACCGTGAACGCCACCAACCGCGCACCGACGATCTCGGGCACGCCCGCGACGTCCGTCAACGTGGGTGCCGCGTACAGCTTCACGCCCACCGCCACCGATCCGGACAGCGACACGGTCGCCTTCGGCATTGCCAACAAGCCCGCCTGGGCGAGCTTCGACACCGCCACCGGCCGCCTCTCCGGCACGCCGGCGGCCGCCGATGTCGGCACCACCGCGAATATCGTGATCAGTGTCAGCGATGGCCGGGGCGGCAATGCCACCCTGCCCGCCTTCTCGATCACGGTGGCCAGCACGGCGACGGGTTCGGCAACGCTCACCTGGACGGCGCCGACCGAGAACGACGATGGCAGCGCGCTCACGAACCTTGCCGGCTATCGCATCCGCTACGGCACGGCACCCACCGCACTGACGCAGACCGTGCAGGTCGCCAACGCCGGCCTCACGACCTACGTGATCGACAACCTGGCGCAGGGCACCTGGTACTTCGCGATGACCGCCTACACCAGCGCCGGGCTCGAGAGCCTGCCGACCAACGTCGTGAGCAAGGTCGTCCAGTAGGCGCGCCGGCGCGCGCCGCTAGCGGCACGCCGCCGCGAGGCGCTCGAGCGTCCGCTCGCGCCCGAGCAGCGCGAGCGTCTGGTCGATGGGGGGCGACACCGTGCCGCCGCTGACCGCGACGCGCACGGGCTGCGCGATCTTGCCGAGGCCGACGCCCAGCTCCCCTGCCAGCTCTTCGATGGCCGCATGGATTGCGGGGGCCTGCCACGCGGCCAGCGCGGCGAGGCGTTCGCGCAGGGTCGCGAGCGCCGCCTTGGCATCGGCGGTGAGGTGCCTGGCCACGGCCCTGGCATCGAGTTCGATGGTGTCGGTGAAGAAGAAGCGGCTCGCCAGCGCCATTTCCTTCAATGTCCGGGTGCGTTCGCGCTGCGCGAGGACCACGCCCTCGACCAGCGCTTCGTCGCCGGTCGGCAGGCCGAGCCGCGCCAGGTGCGGCTTGAGGTACTTCGCGACCACCGCGGGCGCCGCGCGCATCAGGTGCTGCTGGTTCAACCACAGGAGCTTTTCCGGGTTGAACGCCGAGGCGGCCTTGTTGACGTCCGCGATGTCGAACAGCGCGATCATTTCCTCGCGCGTGAAGATCTCCTGGTCGCCATGCGACCAGCCGAGGCGCACGAGGTAGTTGAGGAGCGCGTCCGGCAGGTAGCCCTCCTCCTCGTACTGCAGCACGCTGACGGCACCGTGGCGCTTCGAGAGCTTCGCGCCGTCGGGCCCGAGGATCATCGGCACGTGCGCGTAGGCGGGTGGCGCATGGCCGAGCGCGGCGAGCATGTTCATCTGCCGCGGCGTGTTGTTGATGTGGTCGTCGCCGCGGATGACATGGGTGATGCCCATGTCCGAGTCGTCGACGACCACGCAGAAATTGTAGGTCGGCGTGCCGTCGGAACGCGCGATGATGAGGTCGTCGAGCTCGGCATTGCGGAAGACGATGTCGCCGTGCACGAGGTCGTGCACGACCACGTCGCCGTCGAGCGGGTTGCGGAAGCGCACCACCGGGGCGCTGCCCGCGACCGGCGCCTGGCGATCGCGGCAACGCCCGTCGTAGCGCGGCTTCTCCCTGCGGGCCACCTGCTGCGCACGCATCTGCTCGAGTTCCTCCTTCGAGCAATAGCAGTGATACGCGCTGCCGGCGGCGAGCATCTGCCCGATCACTTCCCGGTACCGGTCGAAACGCCGCGTCTGGTAGTAGGGCCCGAGGTCATGGTCCAGCCCGAGCCAGTGCATGCCCTCGACGATCACGCGCACCGCCTCGTCGGTCGAACGCTCGCGGTCGGTGTCCTCGACGCGCAGGATGAACTGGCCGCCGTGGCGGCGTGCGTGCAGCCAGGAAAACAGCGCCGTGCGCACCCCGCCGATGTGCAGGAGGCCGGTGGGGCTGGGGGCGAAACGTGTGACGATGCTCATGGCGCGGCGCTGCTGATCGGGCCGCGAATGGTAGCAGAGCGCCATCAGCCCATGTGCAGGCCACCGTTCAGCGAAAAGTCGGCTCCGGTCGCGAAGCCCGCCTGATCCGATGCAAGCCAGGCGACGATGCTCGCGATCTCGTCGGGCTCGCCGAGCCGCCGGATCGGAATGGAGGCCACGATCTTCTCCAGCACGTCCGGCCGGAT
>CAZRLI010000236.1:0-3769 GCA_964600535.1 uncultured Steroidobacteraceae bacterium
GTCGCCGCAGACGATCCGGTCCATCGGCCGCGCGGCGCCGAGGTCCTCGATCACCCTGGCGATTGCGTCGGCCTGCTCGGGTGTCTCCTCGAACGGGAAGGCGTTGGCGAAGCCCTGGTACTCGAGATCGCGCAGCGGCAGCGCCAGCGCGCGGCGTGCCTGGCGCCGCGCATACAGGTCGAGCAGTTCCGCGGCGACGTCGCGCACCTGCGCCGCGGCCTTCTTCTTCGCCTTCGCCCACTGGTCGGTACCGAGCTTGTGCAGCGGTGCGGTCTCGGGGGCCGCGCCCGTATAGCGGCTGACGAGGTGCAGCGCCTGCACCGGTACGTACAGGCGGTCGCCGTCGCGGTACTCGAGCACCAGGAACTCACCGGCCTGGCCCGCGGCCTCCATGACCGTGAGCCCCACGAAGCGGCCGACGCCGTACTCCTCGTGCACGACCGGTGCGCCGGCGGCGAGGTCGCGCAGGTCGCGCAAGATGGCCTGGGGGTCGCCGGCAGCGCGCCGGCGGCGGCGCTCCTGGCGCGCGCGCGCGCCGAACAGCTGCGATTCGGCGAGCACGGTGATCGCGGGCGAGGTGATCGTCAGGCCGTCAATCTCGGGTGCCACGGTGAGCGCGAAGCGGTCGGTGCCGCGTGCGAACGCCTGCCAGTCGGCGACCGGCGTCACGGGCGTGCGATGGTCGCGCAGCATGGCCGTGAGCACCTCGCGCCGGCCCGCGGAATCGGCGGCGATCAGCACGCGGCCTGCGTATCCCGCTAGAAAGGCGTCGAGCGGTGCCAGTGGCTGGTCGGCCCGCATGTCGAGCCGCAGCTCGCGGGGCGCCGCGGTCGGGAAATTGCGAAGGTTGGCCTCATCGGTCGCCGCCTCCCCGCTCTTGAAGGGCGTAAGTACCACGGTCGGCAGCGCGCCCAGGCGGGCGAGGATCTCGGCGGGTGGCACATACAGTTCGGCCGGCGCGAGCAATGGCCGCTCGATGTCGTGCCGGTGCGCTTCATGGCGGGCTTCGATCTCCCGCCAGGCGCGCGCGAGATCGGTGTCGAGGCCGGCGTCCGCGACCAGCAGCGCGCGCCCCGGCAGGAAATCGGCGAGTTGCGAGGTCGTGTCGTGGAACAGCGGCAGGTAGAACTCGATGCCGGGCGGGGCGAGGCCTTCGCTCACGCCGCGGTAGATCTCCGAGCGCGTCGGGTCGCCTTCGAAGCGCGTGCGGTAGCGTCGGCGGAAGGCACGCACGGCGTCCGGATCGAGCGGCGTCTCCCGCGCCGGCAGGAGGCGAACGGCCTCGAGCGTGTCGAGCGAGCGCTGGCTGTCGGGATCGAAACGCCGGATCGCCTCGATCTCGTCGTCGAACAGGTCGATGCGCAGCGGCTGCGGGCAACCCATGGGAAAGACGTCGAGCAGCGAGCCGCGCAAGGCAAACTCGCCCGGGCTCGTGACCTGGCTCACGGCGACATAGCCCGACTCCACCAGGCGCGTCCGCAGCGGCTCGAGCGCGAGGCGATCGCCGCGCGCGAGCTGGAAGCTGCGGCCGGCGATGTAGGAGGCGGGCGGCAGCCGGCCCAGCAGGGTGTCGGCCGCGACCAGCAGCACGCCGCGCGTCGCGGCGGGCAGGTCGGCGAGCACCGCGAGCCGCTCGGAGATGATGTCCGGGTGCGGGGAAAACCGGTCGTAGGGCAGCACTTCCCAGTCGGCAAACGCAAGGATGCGCAGTCCCTCGCCACCGTAGAAGCGCAATTCGGCGGCGCGCCGCTCGAGCTCGCGCGTGCTCGCGCAGACGACCAGCAGCAGCCCGGGCGCGCGCGCGGCCGCCTCCGCGAGGGCGAGCGAGGGCGCGCTGCCGTACAGCTGGTGCCAGCGGACCTCGTGGTGCGAGGCGTCGGGTAGGAGGGGCTCGAGGATGCTCAATCGTTGCCGCGGACGGCAACGGGCCGCCGCAGAGCGCGGCAGCTTACCTGTCTGCGGGTCGTCGTGCTAACCGGTGACGACGGCGTGGATCACGCGATCGTTCTCGAAGAACACCGAGAAATGGGCGTAGTCCCAGCGCGTGATCGGCGGCTGGCCGACGGCGGCATGTTTCGTGGCCGGTGCACCGAAGCGCTGTTCGACCGAGGTCATCGTCGAACCGCGGCCCGGCCGCTCGACGCTGGACGGGCGCACCGCGACCTGGCCATCGACGGCCACGGTTTCCGCGGCAGCGGCACCGGACAGGAACAGCCCGGCCAGGAGCCAGGGCACTGCACGTGGGGACATACCACACCTCCCGGGAAGCAAGCCTTTTCACTATAGCACCGCTGGCCCACGCGCCCGCGGACCCGCGCGGGCGGACCTGCGATTTGTGTGAACTGCGTCATAATGCGCGACAGAATGTTCCATCCGCTCCCGCTGTTCGTGGGCTTGCGCTACGTGCGGGCCCGCAGCCACAAGTTCTTCGTCTCCTTCATCACCTGGGTGTCGGTCCTGGGGGTGTGCGTCGGCGTCGCGGCGCTCATCGTGATCCTGTCCGTGATGAACGGCTTCGAGGGCGAGCTGCGCGGGCGGCTGCTGGCGCTTTCCTCGCACGCGCGGGTGGTCCCGGCGCCGGAGGGCCCGGCCGACCTCGCGCGCCTCGCAGCACAGGCACTCGCGGTTGCGGGCGTAACCGGGGCGGCGCCCTATGTCGAGGTCCAGGCCCTCGCGCTGCGCACGCCGGAGATGCTGCCGGTCGTGCTGCGCGGCATCGACCCCGGCCTCGAAGGCACGGTGACCGACATCGCGCGAGCGATGAAGAGCGGCTCGCTCGATTCGCTCACGCCGGGCAGCAATCATGCGATCCTCGGATCGGTGGTCGCGCAGCGGCTCGGCGTCGGGCCTGGGGATGAGGTCACGCTGCTCGTGCCCTCGATCGGCGCGGGCGGGGCGCCGGAACCGCGACTGCGGCGATTCAGCGTCACGGGCCTGTTCGAGGTGGGACTGCAGGACCACGACGGCGTATTGATGCTCGCCGCGCTAGCCGATGTGCGCGCGCTGCTGCCGGCGCAGGGCCGCGCCGGCGCCGTGCACGTGCGCTTCGACGACCCGCTCGCCGCGCCCGTACTGGCGGCGCGCCTGCGCGCCGCGCTGCCGCCGGGCACGCAGGTATACGACTGGACGCAGGACCACGCCAACTACTTCCGCGCGATCCGCATCGAGAAGACGATGATGTCGCTGATCCTGATGCTGATCGTGGCGGTCGCGGCCTTCAACATCGTCGCGATGCTGGTGATGGTGGTGACCGACAAGCGCACCGACATCGCGATCCTGCGCACCTTCGGCACGCCGCCGCGGCGCGTGATGGGCATCTTCGCGACCCAGGGCCTCGTGATTGGCTGGTTCGGCGTGCTTGCCGGGGTCGCGCTCGGCGTGCTGGTCGCCCGCAACGTGACCCCGATCGTCAATGGCCTGGAGCGCGCATTCGGCTTCCAGCTGATGGACGCCGACGTCTACTACATCACCAGCATCCCCTCGGTACTCGAGTGGCGCCAGGTGGCCTGGATCGGCGGCGTGGCGCTGTTGCTGACGGCGCTCGCGACACTCTATCCCGCGCTGCGGGCCGCGCGCGTCGCGCCCGCCGAAGCGCTGCGCTACGAGTAGCCGATGACACGCTTCTACGAATGGTGGATCGGCACGCGCTATCTTTCGTCGACGCATCGGCGCGGATTCATCTCGATCGTGGCGCTGATCTCGGTGGTCGGCCTGTTGCTGGGCGTGGCGGTGCTGGTCGTCGTGCTTTCGGTGATGAATGGCTTTGAGC
>CAZRLI010000237.1:0-3753 GCA_964600535.1 uncultured Steroidobacteraceae bacterium
TACAAGAAGGGCGGCTTCACCGACCTCGTGCTCGACGGCAAGCGTGAGTTCGTCGAGCGCTACCGCTTCGGCGGCCCGTTCTGGGCGGGGCGCGACCGTGCGCAGTACGCGAAGGTCACCGCGGAGCTCAAGGCGAACCTGAAGGACGTGGCCCAGTACTACCACGCCACCGCGCAGGCCTCGAAGAAGATCGAGGACTACCAGCAGGCGGCGCGCTGGTACCGTGACTACCTGCAATCGTTCCCCGACGACCCGGAGTCGGCAGGCACCAACTACCTGCTCGCCGAGACGCTGTTCGAGAGCCGCCAGTACCTCGATGCGGCCGCGGAATACCAGCGCACGGCCTACGACTACCCGAAGAGTGCCCAGTCCGCGGCGGCGGGCTATGCCGGGCTGGTGGCCTGGCAGCGGCACGAACAGGCGCTGCCCGCCGGCGAAAAGGCCGCCGTGCACCGGCAGGCGGTCGACGCGGGCGTGAAATTCGCGACGACCTTCCCCGAGCACCCGGACAGCGCAGGCGTGCTGACACGCGCGGCCGAGGACATTTTCGCAGCCGGCGACCTGCCGCGCGCCATCACGGTGGCCGAGGCGCTGCTCGCCCGGCAACCCCCGGTGGACGTCGCGAAGCAGCGCATCGGCTGGACCATCATCGGCCAGGCAAACTACGACCTGCTGTTCTTCGACAAGGCGGAGACCGCGTTCATCAGCGCGCGCGCGCTGACGCCGGCGGGCGACCCGCAACGCACGGACCTCACCGAGCGCCTCGCGGCGTCGGTCTACAAGCAGGCCGAGGCCAAGCGCGCGTCCGGTGACGCGCTCGGCGCGGTGGACGCGTTCCTGCGGGTAGCGACCGTCGCGCCCGAGTCGAAGATCCGCTCGACCGCCACCTATGACGCCGCGGCGGCGCTGGTGACGCTCAAGGCCTGGGACCGGGCGATCCCGGTGCTCGAATCGTTCCGTCGCGACTTCCCGCAGGACCGGCTGCAGCCCGCGGTCACCCGCAGCCTCGCGGTCGCCTATTCGGAGACCGGGCGCGCCGCGCAGGCAGCCGGCGAGTTCGAGCGCATCGCGGCGTCGACCACCGAGGAGCCGGCGGTGCGCCGCGAGGCGACGATGCAGGCCGCCGACCTCTATGAGAAGGCCGGCAATGCCCCGCAGTCGGTGGCCATGCTCGAGAAGTTCGTGGCCGACTATCCGACACCGGTCCCCGATGCCATCGAGGTGCGCCAGCGCCTCGCGGAAAGCGCCGCGAAGCGCGGCGATGCCGCCCGGGAGCAGTACTGGCAGCGCGAGATCATCCGCAGCGATGCGGCGGCGGGCGCGGCGCGCACCGACCGCACCCGTTTCCTCGCGGCCCATGCCCAGCTTGCGCTCGCGACGCCGACGCGCGATGCCTTCCGCGGCGTGCGCCTCGTCGCGCCCCTCAAGAAGAGCCTCGCGACCAAGCGCCAGTCGCTCGAGATCGCGCTCGCGGCATACAAGTCGGCGGCCGACTACAAGGTGGCCGACGTCACCACGATGGCGACCTTCGAGATGGCCGAGCTCTACCGCACGCTGGCGCGCGACCTGATGGCGTCCGAGCGGCCGAAGAACCTCAAGGGCGACGAGCTCGAGCAATACGACCTGCTGCTCGAGGAGCAGGCGTTCCCGTTCGAGGAGCAATCGATCGCCGTGCACGAGGCGAATGCGGCACGCGCCAGGGAAGGCGTCTACAACGACGGCGTGAAGGCGAGCTACGCCGCGCTCGCGCAGCTCAATCCGGGCCGCTACGGCAAGACCGAGCTGCCGCAGGAGGTGGTGGCGAGCCTGGCGGCGCTCGAGCCGCCGCCGCCCGTGGCACCGCCGCCGGCCGAAGGCTCGGCGCCACCGGCGCCCGCCGCCGCGCCGCCGCCGCCGCCGGCAGCACCGCAGGCGCGGGAGGTCGCCGACTTCGATCGTGCCGTGGGCCTGGCGCGCGCCGGTGATACGGCGGGCGCGGTGCTCGAGTTCGGGCAGCTGGCACTGGCCGCGCCCCAGTATCCGGCGGTGCTCTTCAACCTCGGCGTCGTGCAGCGCAAGGCGGGCAAGCTCGGTGAATCGGAGACGGCGTTGCGTGCCGCGCTCGCCCGCAATCCCGCGAGCGCGCCGATTGCCGCGGAACTCGGCCTGACGCTGCGCCTCGCCGGCAAGTTCGCCGAAGCGCGCTCGGCCTACGAGCAGGCAATCGCCGCCGATGACGGCTTTGCTGCCGCGCACCGCAATTTCGCGGTCCTGCTCGACCTGTATCTCTTCGAGCCCGCGCCGGCCCTCGTGCAACTGGAGCGCTACAAGGAGCTCACGGGCGAGGACAAGGCCGTCACGGGCTGGATCGCCGAGTTGCGCAAGCGCGCGGGCCGGGCGGACCCGGCCGATGACCCACAACCTTCAGGAGCCGGGCCATGAAAGTCCCCGTGCTGATCGCCCTGGTGGCAGTGGCGCCCTGTGCGGCAGGGCAGGAGCCGACGCCGCGCGAATCGCTGGAGCCAGCCGTCACGACCTCGCCGCCGCCGGCGGCAGCCGTCGAGCCGCCCCCGGCGCCCGGCACGGCGCCTGCGGCCAGCCAGGCCCCCGTGGCCGCACCCGCCAGCGCTGCCGCTACGGCGGCGGCCGGCGCGGCGGCCCCGAAGCCCGGCGCACCGAAGCGGGTCATGGACCGCATCGAGCTCGATGCCACCCAGATCACCGGCAATCGCGAGCTGCCGAAGGTGCTCTACATCGTGCCCTGGAAGCAGTCGGACCTCGGGGACCTGATGGGCCGGCCGGCCAACAGCCTGCTGGACGAGGTGCTGGCGCCGGTCGACCGGGACGTCTTCCGGCGAGAAAACCGCTACTACGACGCGTTGCAGCCCGATGCCGCGACGCCTGCCGACAAAGCTGAGAAATAGGTCGCAGCTTTTTGGGGTTATGTCATTCAGTTTGGGAACGCTTGGCCTGCCAGAATTCTTCGAGGAGTCACGTCGATGGATCTCTATAGCTCGATAATCCGGTTCTTCCAGGGCGGGGGACACTTCATGATCCCCATCGCCATCGTGCTCGTGCTCGGGCTGGCGATCGCCGCCGAGCGCTTCATATACCTGTGGAACGTGGGGCGTCGCAACCGGTCCCTGTGGTCCGAGATCACGCCGTACCTGCAGCGGGGCGACTTCCGCTCGGCCGTGCAGCTCACGTCGAAATCCGATTCGGCGATCGGCCAGATCCTGAACTACGGCCTCGCGCGCGTCGCCTCGGCGCGCCGCCGCGACGACATCGAGAAAGCGATGGAGGAAAGCCTGATGGAGGTGGTGCCGAAAATCGAACGGCGCACCCACTACCTCGCGACCTTCGCCAACCTCGCGACGCTGCTCGGGCTGCTCGGCACCGTGTTCGGCCTGATCCACGCGTTCGCGGCGGTCGCGACCGTGAACCCGGCGGAGAAGGCGAACCTGCTGTCGGCGAGTATCTCGGTGGCGATGAATTGCACGGCGTTCGGCCTGCTGACCGCGGTGCCGCTGCTCTTCATCCACGCGTGGCTGCAGTCGCGCACCACGGCGCTGATCGACAGCCTCGAGATGGCGTCGGTGAAGTTCCTGAATTCGATCACCGAGCGTCGTCCCGACGCTCCCGCCGCGGCGTAACGCGAGGAGCGAGCGATGCGCAGGTCCTCCTTCGAGGCCCGGAAGATCGCGCGTAGGGGCCGTCGCCCGGCCGAGCTGCTGCTCGTGCCGATGATCGACATCTTCATCGTGCTCGTGACCT
>CAZRLI010000238.1:0-3727 GCA_964600535.1 uncultured Steroidobacteraceae bacterium
CAAGGCGAACTCGCCGGCCGAAGGCCCGGTGCTCGCGCGGATTCCGCTCAAGGCGTTCCGCGAGAAGCGGCGCCTGCCGAACATCCACCCGTCGCTCTACAAGGACCTCTACGCGGGATACGCCGAGGCCTTTCCACCCAATCTCTACACGCACTACCAGCCAACCGATGGCCGTGATGCCGCACGGTATCTCGCCGATCGCAGTCTCTGGAAGAAAGGATAGGCCATGTCGATCAGAGTCCGCGTCGCCGCTGCATCGCTCCTGTTCGCGAGCCTCGCCACGACCGCGTTCGGCGGCGGGTTCTGCGCGACGCCCGAGCAGGCCAGGCAGGTCGCCGATTTCTATGCCGCCAGCCCCGGCACGATGCCGCCGGTGGCCGCCGCCCGCCTCAAGCTCCCTGAAGCCACGGTGGCGAGCGCGCTCGGCGCCGATGTTTCGGCGTCGGCACCCGGCTCCGACTTCGCCGAGATCTGGTCGGCGATCGGCGCGTGGAAGGAAGCCACCTTCCTGATCATGAAGGGTCCGAATGTGTTCGAGATCCGCAGCGCTGCCGGCAAGGGCAGCCCCTCGAAAACGAGCAAGTACTTCAACATCGAGTATTCGCAGCCGCTGCGCGGCCACCTGCGCCCCGACCTCTATTCGGCGATCTACGCGGTGCAGCTGTCCGGCAAGAACAAGGACCAGGTCGCGCCGCGCGGCATCCTGGTCTACGACCAGGACGGTTCGACGGTATTCGGCGCCTTCATTGGCGGCGACGGCCCGCCGCCCGACCCGGCGGATCTCGCGAAGTTCGATGAGCTGATGAAGCTCATGCGTTCGAAGTCGCAGGTCTGCCCGAAGGCGTAATCGCGTCCCGCGGGCGGGCGCCGCGCGAGCGTCGCCTTGCCGAGCAGCGATTCGATCAGCTCGACGGCGAGCTCCGCGGTCTGGTTGCGGACGTCGAGCGCAGGATTGAGTTCGACGACGTCGAGCGATCCGAGCCGTCCGGTGTCGGCGATCATTTCCATGCACAGCTGCGCTTCCCGGTAGGACGGGCCGCCGCGCACGGTGGTGCCGACGCCCGGCGCGATCTGCGGGTCGAGGAAGTCCACATCGAAACTCACGTGCAGGTGGGTCTCGCCGTCGATGCCGGCGAGCGCGCGCGTCATGGCCTCGCGCACGCCGATCTCGTCGATGCAGCGCATGTCGTAGACCTCGAGCTCCTGCTGGTCGACGAAGCGCGCCTCCGGGCCGTCGACGCTGCGGATGCCGATCAGGCGCAGCCACTGCGGCCGGATCGCCGGGTTGGCTCCGCCGATCGCCACCAGTTCCGGCGGCCCGAAGCCGCACAGGCAGGCAAGCGGCATGCCGTGCACATTGCCGCTCGGCGAGATCCCGGCCGTGTTGAAGTCGGTGTGCGCATCGAGCCAGAGGACGCGGAGTTTCCTGCCGTTGTCGCGGCAATACCTGGCCACCGCGCTGATCGATCCAATGCCGAGGCAGTGATCGCCGCCGAGGACGATAGGCATGCGCCGTGCCACGAGTTCCGCATGCACGGCTTCATGCAGTGCCCGGTTCCACGATGCCACTTCGGGCAGGTGGCGATAGCCACCCGCCCGCGGCTCGCAGGGATTGGCCGGGCCGCGCAGGTTGCCGCGATCTTCCACCTCGAAGCCCCGGCGCTGGATGGCCTCGCGGATACCCGCGACCCTCAGGGCTTCGGGTCCCATCGACGCCCCGCGGGCGCTGGCGCCGACGTCGGTCGGTACACCGATCAGGCTCGCTGCCCGCACCGGCAGGCGCTGCGTCACGCCCGCACCTGCCGCGCCGCTGCCGGCCTTCCCGAGTACAGGTCCTTCGGATCCGCGAGGTCCGGCACGAGGTCGATCGTCGGACGCAGGCCGCCCTGCTCCCGGTTGATGCGGTGCAGGTAGCGCAAGGTCGAGAAGTCCTCGAGTGCGAAGCCGACCGAATCGAAGATCGTCACCTCCCGCGCATCGTGGCGGCCGCGCGCGCGGTCGCGCAGCACGGCGCTCAGCTCGGTGACCGGAAAGGCCGGCTCGAGCTGCTGGATCTCGCCTTCGATGCGGGCCTGCGGCTCGAACTCGACGAACACGCGCGCATCCGCGCGGCGCAGGATGTCGGCGTGCAGCTCGGTCTTGCCGGGGCAGTCGCCGCCGAGCGCATTCACATGCATGCCGGGTTCGATCGACTCGGGCGCGAGGATGATCGCGTTGCGCTTGTCGGCAGTCACGGTCGTCACGATGTCGGCGCCGCGGGCGGCGGCGGCGGCCGAATCGCAGCGCACGACCCGCAACCCGGCGAGGCGCTGGGTCGCGAGGTTGCGCAGCAGCTTGTCGGTCGCGCGCGGGTCAACGTCGAACAGCCGCAGCTCGCGGATGCCGAGCAGCGCGTGGAAGGCAATGGCCTGGAATTCGCTTTGCGCGCCGTTGCCGATCAGGGCCATCGAGGTGCACGAGGGTCGCGCGAGTGCGCGTGCCGCGAGCGCCGACGTGGCCGCGGTGCGCAGCGCGGTCGCATAGGTCATCTCCGACAGCAGCAGCGGGTAGCCGGTATCCACGTCCGCGAGCACGCCGAAGGCGGTCACCGTCAGCAGTCCCACCGACGTGTTCTTCGGGTGACCGTTGACATACTTGAAGGAGTACAGGCGCCCGTCGGCGGTCGGCATCAGTTCGATGACGCCGACCTTTGAATGGATGGCGTGCCGCGCCGACTTCTCGAACTCGCCCCAGCGCAGGAAATCGGCCTCGATTTCCTGCGCGAGGCCCGCCAGCAGGCGTGCAACACCCACCCGGCTCATGAGGGAGCGGATTCGCTCAACGCCAATGTAGTCGACCATGGGACCACCCCTGTTCCTGCGTCCCCGGCAGTCTCCACCCATGGCCTGTCATTGAATAGACAGAAAACTGCTCAAAACTTATACTGGTTTTGTCAAATAGCCATGTTTTGCTGGCGAATTGGCTAGAATCTACCCTGGCTGCCAGATCGGAACCCGCCCATGGACGACATTGACCGCCAGCTCATCGGCCTGCTGAGGGACAACGCCCGCGCGTCGATCGCCTCGCTGGCGAAGCACCTGCGCGTAGCACGCGGCACCGTGAGCAACCGGCTCGAACGGCTCGAGCGCGATGGCGTCATCGTCGGCTACACCCTGCGATTGAGGCCTCAGGTCGAGGCACAACACATCCGCGCGCTGATGACGGTGCTCGTCGAAGGCAACCGCACCGAGGCCGTGCTCCGCGCATTGCGCGGCGACCCGGCGGTGAGCGCGCTGCACTCAACCAACGGCCGCTGGGACATCGTGGCCGAATTGCGCGCCGAGAGCCTCGAAGCCTTCGATCGCGTACTGGCGAGGATCCGCCTGATCGACGGCATCTCGAGCACGGAAACGAGCCTGCTGCTCTCGACACACAAGCTCTGAGGACTGGATTGGCGGAGAGGGTGGGATTCGAACCCACGTGCCGGGATTAACCGACCATCCGATTTCGAGTCGGCGCCGTTATGACCACTTCGGTACCTCTCCGGGTGCGCATTTCCGCGTGCGAAAGGTTTGATTCCACGTAACTCATTGAGAGAGCTGGGGATTCAAGCCTGCCGCACGATTTCGTGCACGACGCTGAGCTTGGTATTCTAGCCGAAGTCCTTGTCTCCTGTGAGGTGGCTCGATGCGCCACATCGGTGGTCCGCGGCGGTGGCGGACCCTCAGTGTGCTGGCCACCCTCGCGG
>CAZRLI010000239.1:0-3715 GCA_964600535.1 uncultured Steroidobacteraceae bacterium
GCTTCGCCGATCCGCGACCGGGTCGGCGAGATCATCGGCGCCGTGATCGTCTTCCACGACGTCACCAAGGAGCGCCGGTTGAAGCGCGCGCTCGCCTACCAGGCGAGCCACGATGCGCTCACCGGCCTGATCAACCGCCGCGAGTTCGACAACCGGCTGCACGAGGCCGTGCAGGCGGCGCGCCGCGACGGGGCACGCTACGCGCTGCTGTACGTCGACCTCGACCAGTTCAAGCTCGTCAATGACACCTGCGGGCATCCGGCCGGCGACCGGCTGATCCGCGACATCACCGGGTTGCTGCAGACGCGCGTGCGTGCCTCCGACACGATCGCGCGCCTCGGCGGCGACGAGTTCGGCGTGCTGCTGGAGGGCTGTTCGCTCGAGCAGGCTGGCGTGATCGCCGAGAGCGTGCGCCAGGCGGTGCGCGACTACCGGTTCGTGTGGGGCTCGGCGAGCCTGTCCGTCGGCGCGAGCATCGGCGTGGTCGAGATCGGCGCCGAGACGGAAAGCGCGGCCAACGTGCTGTCCGCGGCCGACATTGCCTGTTACTCGGCCAAGGACCAGGGCCGCAACCGCATCCACCTCTATGACGGTGGCGGCGGCGACACGCGGCATCGCGAGATGCACTGGGTGGCGCAGGTGACCCGCGCCGTCGATGAAGGCCGGCTGGAGCTGTGCTTCCAGCCAATCCGCCCGATCGGGGCGGCGCGCGTCTCGCAGCCGTTTTCGGAACTGACCGTGCGCTTGCGGGACGATTCAGGCCAGGTCGTGCCGCCGACCCACTTCATCCCCGCCGCCGAGCGCTACAACGTCATGAGCATGATCGACCGCTGGGTCGTGCAGCGCGCGGTCGACCTGCTGCGCCAGCATCGGCGCGCCGCGCCCCTGCTCGCGGTCAACCTCTCGGGCACGTCGCTCAACGACCAGGGGTTCCTCGAATACGTGCTCGGGCGCATCGACGACGACGACATCGCGCGCGGCCTGTGCTTCGAGATCACCGAGACCGCGGCGGTGGCGAACCTGCAGAACGCCACCTATTTCATGCAGGAACTGCGGGCGCGTGGCTGCCGCCTCTCGCTCGACGATTTCGGCAGCGGGCTGTCCTCGTTCCGCTACCTGAAGACGCTGCCGGTCGATTTCCTGAAGATCGACGGCGACTTCGTCGCCAATGTCGCGCAGGACGCGGTCGACCGGAGCATGGTGGAGGCGATCAGCCAGGTGGGTCGCACGCTCGGCATCGCGACGGTGGCCGAGCGGGTCGAGAGCGCCGCGGTGCTCGCCGAACTCGAGAAGATCGGCATCAATTTCGCGCAGGGATTCTTCCTCGCGCAACCGGCCCCGGTCACGGAGTTTGCCGCTTCGCTCTAGCGCGGGCGCCGCTCGCGGCTCCAGGGGCGCGGCAGGTGCCAGTCGTAGCGGATCGCGAGCATGCGCAGCAGGAAGCAGAAGAGGGCGCCCGCGAGCGCCGCCAGGGCGGGCGGCCAGGCGAGCTGTGCGCCGATGACCACGATGCCCGCGCCGCCGAGCGCCGCCACCGCGTAGAGGTCGGCGCGCAGCACCGCGGGGACCTCGGCGAGCAGCATGTCGCGCAGCATCCCGCCGCCGATGCCGGTCAGCATGCCCAGCAGCGCTGCCATCAGCGGATGCAGGCCAAATGCCAGCGACTTGGCCGCGCCAGCGACCGCGAAAAGCGCCAGTCCCGCTGCATCGAACATGCGCACCGGCGTGCGCAAGCGCTCGATCGTCGGGTACCAGAGGAAGGTGACGACGCCGGCGAGCATCGCGGCCGCGAAGTAACGCCAGTCCTTGAGTGCGGCGGGCGGCACGGCGCCGATCAGCAGGTCGCGCGCGACGCCGCCTGCGGTCGCGGTCACGAGCGACAGCACCAGCACGCCGAACAGGTCGAGCCTGCGACGCACGCCGGCCGTTGCGCCGGCGAGCGCAAAGACGAACGTGCCGACGAGATCGAGGACGAGGAGGATCTTCACGGTGGATCGCGTGGCGCTGTCCTCGTCGCGCGCCGTGCGGCCTCTGCGGCGCGCTTCTCGCGCCGCACGGTGAGCACGACGCCCAGCATGGCGGCGCCCACGAGCGCGATCATCGCGGCCATGATCACCACGAGTCCCCCCGCGAGCCGCCATCCTTCATACAGCCCGATGGCAAGGCCGACGGGCGTGGTGACGAGCAGCAGGGGCTTGGCGATGCGCATGGCGACGGTCCGCAGGGGCGACGTCCCCATGATATAAAATCGCGCGATGGCCGAGTCCGTAATCCCCGCAGTTGCGCGCGTGGTCGTGCCGGTCGCGCAGCGCGATGCCGTGTTTCCCGTGCGCAGGATCTACTGCGTCGGGCGCAACTACGCGGCGCATGCCCGCGAGATGGGTGCGGACTCGCGCGAGCCGCCGTTCTTTTTCCAGAAGCCCACCGACGCCGTCGTCGTCAGCGGCGCCACGATCGCCTATCCCCCCGCGACCCGCAACCTGCACCACGAGGTCGAACTCGTGCTCGCGATCCGCGAGCCGGGCTTCGCGATTGCGGCAGGCGATGCGCGCCGCCACGTGTTCGGCGCGGCCGCCGGCATCGACCTCACGCGGCGTGACCTGCAGGATGCGGCCAAGGCGTCCGGGAAGCCCTGGGAAAGCGGCAAGGCCTTCGACGCCTCGGCACCGATCGGGGCGATCCGGGAACTGGCGCCCACGGCGCCCCTGCCGCGCGCAGGGCGCATCTCGCTCAGCGTCAACGGACGCGTCCGGCAGGACGGCGACCTCGCCGACATGACCTGGGGCTGCGACGAGATCGTGGCCCAGCTGTCGCGACTGTTCAGGCTCGAGGCGGGTGACCTCATCTTCACCGGCACGCCCGCGGGCGTGGGGCCCATCGAGCGCGGAGACCGGGTCGAGGGTCAGGTCGAAGGGGTGGGCGAGGTATTGCTCCGCGTCAATTGACAACGATTCTCATTCACATCTAGGATGGCGTCCCGAGAGGGCCGCCATGTACGTCTGCATCTGCAACGCCATCACCGACCGGGAAATCCGCAGGGCCGTGGACCTGGGGGCCGCCTCGCTGCCTGAAGTGCAGTGCCGGCTGCCGGTGGCCAACTGCTGCGGACACTGCGAGGACAGCGCCCGTGAAGTCGTGGCCGAGCAGCTCGGCCAGCGCAGGTCCCTGCCGCCGGCTTGATTGCACCTCGCGGACTGTGCGCCCATTATGCCGCCCTCGATGAGGGCAGCGGAGGCGGGCACATGAAGGGTGACGCGACCATCATCCGGCATCTCAATGCCGTCCTGAAGAACGAGCTGACGGCGATCAACCAGTATTTCCTGCATGCGCGGATGTTCGGGAACTGGGGCCTCGCGCGCCTCGAGCAGCACGAGAAGGACGAATCCATCGACGAGATGAAGCATGCCGACCGCCTCGTGAAACGCATCCTGTTCCTCGAGGGGCTGCCGAACCTGCAGGACCTCGGCAAGCTGCTGCTCGGCGAGGACGTGCAGGAGTGCCTCGCGTGCGACCTGAAGCTCGAGCTCGCAGGGCGCGCCGACCTGAAGGCGGCGATCGCCGCCTGCGAACAGGCGGCGGACTACATTTCGCGCGAGCTCTTCGCGGACATCCTCGAATCGGAAGAGGGGCACATCGATTTCCTCGAGACCCAGCTCGAGCTCATCGGCCGAGTGGGCATCGGGAACTACTGCCAGTCGCAGATGGGCGGCGGCAG
>CAZRLI010000240.1:0-3704 GCA_964600535.1 uncultured Steroidobacteraceae bacterium
GGTGCCGCCCCATCCCCACCCCCAGCCGCAATTCCAGCAGCCGCTCCAGCCGCCGCGCCATCCGCTGCCGTGCCAGCCGGGGCTTCCGCGCCACGTGCCGCTACCGCCATGCCAGCTCCCGCCACCTTGCCAGCTGCCCCGGCCGCCTTGCCAGCTACCGCCGCCACCGTGCCAGCTACCGCCGCCGCCGCCTCCCGACCAGGCGCCGCCCCCACCGCCGCCTCCCGACCAGGCGCCGCCCCCGCCGCCGCCCCCCCCGCCGCCGCCTCCTCCACCGCTGCCGCCCCCGCCCCCACTTCCTCCGCCGCCACGCTGGGCATCGGCAACACCGGCGACGCATGCAAGGGCGAACGCTGCAATGAGTGCAAGCACTGACTTATTCATGATTGACCTCGCTTTTCGCCTCTGTTGTTTTCGACGCCCGGGCGGTCCGAACGTTCGCCGACGGGCGCTTACGTCGACCACGGCAGCCAATCCCGCGAAGGATCGATAAGTGCTTAAACGCCCCACGGGATCCGGCGTTGACCCCCTCGGCCGAAGTTGACCCGTCGATCGCGTCCGTGCCGACTGCCGCATAATCGGCGCCATGCCGTCGCCGCGCCCCTCCCCGCCACCGCGCGCCCCGTAAATGCCGATGGCTGCACCAACGCAGGCCGACCCCCTGTCCCCGCCCGAGCTGGACCGCTTGGAGACGCTCCTGCGTTCCGCCACATTCCACGGCGAGGCAATGCCGCTCGACGCGCTGCAGGGACTCTTCTTCGCCGTCGCCAGCGCACCCGACCTGATCCTGCCGTCCCACTGGATTCCGGTCGCGCTGGGCGAGCGCCCGACCTACGAGAACCAGCGCGAAGCGACGGAGGTCCTCGACCTTCTGATGCGTTTCTACAATCAATGCGTGAGCGCGGTCGCGGCCGAGGACTTCACGCTGCTGCTGTACCGGGCCGAAGCGGGCGGCGACGACTTCGCGACCTGGTGCGGCGGCTACCTGGATGGCGTCGAACTTTCGGAGCCCGACTGGTACGAGGTCGGCGACCCGGACGAAATCGACGAGCTCCTGTTTCCGTTCGTGGTGCTGGCCGGCGAGTTGCCGGCGAGCGAGAGGCGAGCCTTCCGGCCGGCGGAGTGGCGCGAGCTCGTCAAGTCGTGCGAAGAGTCGATCGGCACCGCGATCGTCGAGATTCGCGACTACTGGAGCGCGGTGCGCAACCGGCCGGTGACCGTGCGCCGGGATGTGCCCAAGACCGGGCGCAACGATCCCTGCCCCTGCGGCAGCGGGAAGAAATTCAAGCAGTGCTGTGGCGCCCCAGGGCGCCTGAATTGATGTCGTTGCGGATCAGCCCGGGCCGGTGTCCGGTGCGCCGGAACGCGGCGCCACGTCGCGACGCGGTGGCACGCCGGCGGCAGCCAGCGCATCGGCGAGCGTCCGCCACGAAAACTTCTCGCCTTCCGGATAGCCGATGCCGGCGTCGGCCATCTGTCGCACTAAGGCCTCCTGCCGCTCGGCGATGGCCGCTGCCATGATCGGTCGTATACCCACGTCTTCGAGCGTGAGCGCAACCTCGCGCATTTCCGCCGCGCGCCGCCGACCATGCTCGGCCACGCGACTCACCAGGTAGTCGGGCAGCTCCGCACGCCAGCCCATCTGCGGAAAGGTCTTGGCGAGCGAGGCGAGAACGGCCTCCTCCGCGCCGAAGCGCCGTGCGGCGAGCAGGCACTCGACGACGAGCGCCTCGATCCCCTTGATCATGATGCTGCGGCACATCTTGATCGCCGAGGCGGTGCCGATCTCCTCGGCCACGGCGGTCGCATTCATGCCGAAGGCCTTCAGCGCGACGGCAAGCGCCGCGGCCCGCGTGCCCCCGAGCAGCATCGGCACGGCGAGACGTTGCGGCGGCACGGGAGCCATCACCGCCGCTTCGACGTAATCGGCGCCGGTCGCCGCAACCGCGCGCGCGTTGCCGCGCTTGGTCTCGGGCGAAACGGAATTGATGTCGAGAAAGACCTGACCCGGACGCAGCGACGGCGCCGCGTCACGTGCGACATCCCGCGATGACGTCGCGGTGACCGCCGAGATCACCAGATCGGCGTCGCGCAGCGCCTCGCCCAGCGAGTCGTGCGCGGTGACTCCCGCAGTGCGCGCACGGGCGAGCATCGCCGCGCGTGTCGCCGGCGCGTCGAGCAGGATGTCGTAGGTCGACACGACGAGCCCCAGCCGCGCGAGATCGTTGCCGAAGATCGTTCCGACCTCGCCGAAGCCGACCAATGCAACGCGGCGCAGGGGTTGATCGTTCATTTGCGCCTCCGAAACGCCGGTCCGTGCCCGCGACGGGGCAGCGGGCCGCATCCGTCCTCAATAGGGAAGGCCCACGTAGTTCTCGGCCAGCGCCGTCAGCGCGGCGCGCGAGCCGAACAGGTAATCGAGCTCGGCCAGCTGGATCTTCTCGCCGAACGCGCCGTTCTCCGGAAACCGATGCAGCAGCATCGTCATCCACCACGAGAAGCGCTCGGCCTTCCAGATCCGCTTCAGCGCGCGCTCGGAGTACGCGTCGAGCCCGGTGCCGCGACCCCGACGGTAGTGCTCGACCAGTCCGTCGAACAGGTAGCGGACGTCGCTTGCCGCGAGGTTCAGTCCCTTCGCGCCCGTCGGGGGGACGATGTGCCCCGCGTCCCCCGCGAGAAACAGCCGACCGAAGCGCAAGGGCTCGGCGACGAAGCTGCGCAGCGGCGCGATACTCTTCTCGATCGACGCTCCGGTCACGAGCTCCCCGACCGCGCGCGCGTCCAGCCTTTGCTTGAGCTCCGTCCAGAATCGGTCATCGGACCACTGTTCGACGTGCTCGTCCAGCGAGCACTGCAGGTAGTAGCGGCTGCGCGTGTGGCTGCGCATGCTGCACAGGGCGAAGCCCCGCTCGTGCGAGACGTAGATGAGCTCGTGCGAGACCGGCGGTGTGTCGGACAGCAGTCCGAGCCATCCGAACGGATAGACGCGCTCGTAGCTGCGGATCGCCGACGCCGGAACGCTCTGCCGGCACACCCCGTGGAATCCGTCGCAGCCGGCGATGAAGTCGCATTCGAGCTCCCGTGCCGCACCGGCGTTCCGGTAGCGCACGACGGGATGATTGCCGTCGTAGCCGTGGATGCTCACGTCCTCGGCCTCGTAGACCGAGATGGCGCCGCTCGCCGTGCGCGCGTCCATCAGGTCGCGGGTGACCTCGGTCTGTCCGTAGACGATCACGTTCTTGCCCCCGGTCAGGCCGTTCAGGTCGACGCGGTGCCGGGTGCCCGCCCAGGTGATCTCGATGCCGGCGTGCACGAGACCCTCGGCGTGCAGTCGCGCGCCCACGCCGGCCTCGTCGAGCATGTCGACCGCACCCTGCTCCAGCACGCCCGCGCGTATGCGGCCCAGCACGTATTCGCCCGTATGACGCTCGAGAATCACGTTGTCGATGCCGGCGCGGGTGAGCAGTTGTCCGAGCAGCAGGCCCGACGGGCCGGCCCCGACGATAGCGACTTTGGTGCGCATCGATCCCTCCCTGGCGCGGACTCAGTCCTGGTACGGCGCGTGGGGCTCCGGGCCGACGCCGAGCGGCGGCGGCATGATCGCAACGAGGTGCCGGAACAGCTCGCGGAATGCCTTGCTCGCCGGCACGCCGACCACCGGATCCTCGTTCGACGCGAACGCCGCGTCGATCGCGTCCCAGTCC
>CAZRLI010000241.1:0-3701 GCA_964600535.1 uncultured Steroidobacteraceae bacterium
CGCAAGAACAATCCGCTGTATGTCGGCGAGGCGGGGGTCGGCAAGACGGCGATCGCCGAGGGGCTGGCACGGCTCATCGTCGAGAAGAAGGTGCCCGATGTGCTGGCGGACAGCACCCTCTACGCGCTCGACATGGGTGCGCTGATCGCGGGTACGAAGTACCGCGGCGATTTCGAGAAACGCCTGAAGGGGGTGATCGCGGAGCTGAAGAAGCAGCCCGGCGCGATCCTCTTCATCGACGAGATCCACACCGTGATCGGCGCCGGCGCGGCCTCGGGCGGGGTGATGGACGCATCCAACCTGATCAAGCCCGTGCTGACCAACGGCGAGATCCGCTGCATCGGTTCGACGACCTACCAGGAATTCCGCGGCATCTTCGAGAAGGACCATGCCCTCGCGCGGCGCTTCCAGAAGATCGACGTCGTGGAGCCGAGCGTCGCCGAGACCATCGACATCCTGCGCGGCCTGAAGCCGCGCTTCGAGGAGCACCACGCGGTCCGGTACAGCGACGAGGCACTGCGCGCCGCGGCCGAGCTGTCGGCTCGGCACATCAACGAGCGGCACCTGCCCGACAAGGCGATCGATGTCGTCGACGAGGCCGGTGCGCGCCTGCGCCTGAAGCCGCCGGCGCAACGCGAGGAGACGGTCGAGGTGCGGCATATCGAGGAAGTGGTGGCGCGCATCGCGCGCATTCCCGCCAGGAACGTCTCGACCACCGATCGCGAAGTGCTGCGCAACCTCGAGCGCAACCTCAAGCTGGTGATCTTCGGCCAGGACCAGGCGATCGAGTCACTCGCCGCCGCGATCAAGATGGGGCGCTCGGGCCTCGGCGACCAGCGCAAGCCGACCGGCAGCTTCCTGTTCGCCGGCCCGACCGGGGTCGGCAAGACCGAGGTCACGCGCCAGCTGGCGATCGCGCTCGGCGTCGAGTTCATCCGTTTCGACATGTCGGAGTACATGGAGCGCCATACCGTCTCGCGGCTGATCGGCGCGCCGCCGGGCTATGTCGGCTTCGACCAGGGGGGGCTGCTCACCGAGGCCATCGCGAAGCACCCGCATTGCGTGCTGCTGCTCGATGAGATCGAAAAGGCCCACCCGGACGTCTTCAACCTGCTGCTGCAGGTGATGGACCACGGCACGCTCACCGACAACAACGGGCGCAAGGCGGATTTCCGCCACGTCACCATCGTGATGACCACCAATGCGGGCGCCCAGGAAATGGGCCGCCCGTCGATCGGCTTTACGCAGCAGGACCACGCCAGCGACGGCATGGAAGCCGTGCGGCGGCTGTTCTCGCCGGAGTTCCGCAACCGGCTCGACGCGATCATCCAGTTCGCGCCGCTCGATGCCGCGACGATCGACCGCGTGGTCGAGAAGCTGCTGGTCGAGGTCGAGGCGCAGCTCGAACAGAAGCGCGTGGTGCTTGCGATCGACGATGCCGCGCGCGGCTGGATCGCGCGCAAGGGCTACGACCCGAAGATGGGTGCGCGGCCGATGGCGCGGGTGATCCAGGAGCACATCAAGCGGCCGCTGGCGGAAGAACTGCTGTTCGGCAAGCTCGTCAACGGCGGGCAGGTACGCGTGACGCTCGCGGCGGACGGCGAGGGGCTCGCGCTCGAATGCGTGCCGGACGAGGTGGCGGTGCCGGCCTAGCGGCGTGCACCGCGCAGCGGCGCGCGCTCAGCGGCCGCGGTAGACGATGCGGCCCTTGCTGAGGTCGTAAGGCGTCAGCTCGACCGTGACCTGGTCGCCGGTGAGGATGCGGATGTAGTTCTTGCGCATCTTGCCCGAGATATGCGCGGTCACCACGTGGCCGTTCTTGAGCTGGACCCGGAATGTGGTGTTCGGCAAAGTCTCGACGACTTCGCCTTCCATCTGAATGGCATCTTCTTTGGACATGCGTGTTCCGTGACGAGGGCGCGCGGATTCTGCATAAAGAGAACCGTCAGGTCCAGTGTTCCGGCCGGTCCCCGGTGCCAAATCGGGCGAGACAGGCCTGGAATTCACTCCGTGGCAGCGCGCGACTGCCGAGGCTGCGCAGGTGCGGGGAGGCCAGCTGGCAGTCGATCAGCTGGATGCCACGGGCCGGGCAGCCGTCGACGAGCGCCGCGAGCGCGACCTTGGAGGCGTCACGTTCGCGGGCGAACATCGACTCACCGAAGAACACGCCGCCGAGCGCGATCCCGTAGAGCCCACCGACCAGGATTCCCGCCTGCCGCGTCTCCACGCTGTGCGCGAGGCCGAGCTCGTGCAGGGCGAGGTACGCGGCGCGCATCCCGGGCGTGATCCAGGTACCGCCCGTCGGGTCGCGCGGCGCCGCGCAGGCGTCGATCACCGCAGCGAAATCACTGTCGAAGCTGACGGTAAGCCCGCGATTCCGCATCGATTTCTCGAGGCTGCGACTGCGGCGGAATTCGCCGGGAAAGAGCACTTCGCGCGGGTCCGGTGTCCACCAGAGCACAGGCTGGCCAGCCGAGTACCAGGGGAAAATGCCGTGCCGGTAGGCGGCCAGCAAGCGCCGCGGCGTGAGATCGCCGCCCGCGGCCAGCAGGCCGGGCGGCTCGTCGAGCGCCTGATCGACGGCGGGGAACCAGTCGTCGTCGGGCGAGAGCCAGGTGATCCGCTTCATCCGGGCGCCTTGCGGAAGGGCACGTGCTCGCGCACGGCCGCGGCATAGGCATCGACCGAGCGGCGCTCGCGCGTGAGGTAGTCCGCGATCGCCGCGCGCAACCGCGCATTGAATATCCGGTGCGCCGATCGGGTCCGCGTCGGCTCGAAGCCGCGGGCCACCTTGTGCTCGCCCTGCGTCCCCGGCTCGAAACGCGCGAGGCCCGCCTCGATGCAGTACTCGATGCCCTGGTGGTAGCAGGTCTCGAAGTGCAGGCTGTGGAACTCCTGCGCGGCGCCCCAGTAACGTCCGTAGAGCGTATCGGTCGAGCGGAAGAAGATGGCTGCGGCTACCGCCTGCCCGGCGCGCTCGGCGAACTTGAAAACCATCGCACTGCCAAGCGTCGCGGCGAGCTCCTGGAAGCAGGCGCGGTTCAGGTAGGGCGTGTGTCCGTGGCGTGCAAAGGTGTCGGCGTGGAAGCGCCAGGCCAGATCGAGGCGTGCCGGGTCGATCGAGTGGCCATCGAGCGTTCGAAAACCGATGCCCTGTTCGCTCACGCGCCGTCGCTCGCGCCGTGCCTTCTTGCGTTTTTCGGCCGCGAAACCCGCAAGGAAGTCCTCGAAATCGCGGTAGCTGCGGTTGCGCCACAGGAACTGGCAGTCGCGCCGCAGCAGCCAGCCTGCGGCTTCGGCGTCGGCGCGCAGCGGCTCGTCGATGAACAGCGCATGTATCGAGGAGCAGCCGCGCGCCCGGCTGCGTGCGAGGATGGTTGTCAGCGCAGTGCGCCGCAGCGCGGCAGCGTCGGCGCCGTGCCGCACCAGCACGCGCGGGCCGCTGGCGGGCGTGAATGGAATTGCCATGACGAGCTTGGGATAGTAGGCGAGGCCGCGGCTCTCCCAGGCACGCGCCCAGGCGAAGTCGAAGACGAACTCGCCCCAGGAGTGTGATTTCTCATAGAGCGGCGCGACGGCGGCCAGGCCGGCCGCGTCCTCGATCAACAGGTGCGCGGGCGTCCAGCCACTGGCCGCGCCAGCGCAGCCGGTGTCCTCGAGCGCAGCCAGGAACTCATGGCGCAGGAACGGATAGTCGGTCG
>CAZRLI010000242.1:0-3681 GCA_964600535.1 uncultured Steroidobacteraceae bacterium
GGCAGCGCGGCCTCAAGGTCATCATCGCCGGCGCGGGTGGCGCGGCCCACCTCCCGGGCATGACGGCCTCGAAGACCACCCTCCCCGTGCTCGGCGTGCCGGTGGAGTCCCGGGCCCTCAATGGCATCGATTCCCTGCTCTCGATCGTGCAAATGCCGGCGGGAGTGCCCGTCGCGACACTGGCGATCGGTGCCGCGGGCGCCAAGAACGCCGGCCTGATGGCGGCGCAGATCCTGGCGCTCACCCACCCCGAGATCGATGCCGCGCTCAAGGCATTCCGGGCCCGGCAGACCGCCACGGTGCTCGAACAGGGCGATCCGCGCGGCCGATGAGCGCGGTTGCGCTGCGATGACCATCGGCATCATCGGCGCCGGCCAGCTGGGTCGCATGATGGCGCTGGCGGGCTATCCGCTCGGGCTGGATTTCCGCTTCCTCGACCGCAGCCCCGATTCGCCCGGCGGGCAGGTCGCACCGCTCCTTGCCGGCGAGTTCACCGATCGCGCCCTGTTGCGGCGCCTCGCGCGCGGTACCGATGTCGTGACGTTCGACTGGGAAAACGTGCCGGTCGAACCGCTGCGCTCGCTCGCGCACCGGGTCGATTTCGCGCCACCGCTCGCGGCGCTCGCCGCGGCACAGGACCGGCTGGAGGAGAAGCGGCTGTTCGGCAGGCTGGGCGTGCCCACCAACCGCCATGCACGCGTCGACAGCCCACGCGACCTCGAGCGCGCATTCGCGCGGATCGGGCCCGGCATCCTGAAGACGCGGCGGCTCGGCTATGACGGCAAGGGCCAGTTCCGGGTCAGGGCGCGCGCCGACCTGGCCGCTGCCTTCGCCGCCCTCGGCGGCGCACCGCTCCTTTACGAGGAATTCGTTCCCTTCGACTACGAGGTCTCGATCATCGGCGCACGCAGCGCGCGCGGCGAGATCGCGATCTACCCGCTCAACGGCAACGTGCACGTGGACGGCATCCTGCGCCTGACGCGCGCGCCCTGGGGCAGCCCCGCGCTGGCACGGGCGGCCGCGCGGCACCTGGCCCGCATCCTCGGGCACTTCCGCTATACGGGCGTCCTGACGATCGAGTTCTTCGTGCGCGGCGGCCGCCTCGTCGCCAACGAGATGGCGCCGCGCGTGCACAACTCCGGGCACTGGACGATCGAGGGCGCCGAGACGAGCCAGTTCGAAAACCACCTGCGCGCGATCCTCGGCCTGCCGCTCGGCAGCACGCGCGCGCGGGGCCACGCCGCCATGGTCAACCTGATCGGCGCACTCCCGGAACGGGCGGATGCACTGCGCGAACCCGGCCTGCACTGGCACGATTACGGCAAATCGCCGCGGCCGGGCCGCAAGATCGGCCACTGTACGCTGGTCGAGGCCACCGCCACCCGGCGCGACCGGCGGCTACGCGCGCTGCTGCCCCGGCTGGCGCCGGGTGTGCGCGTGTCGTTTCCGCGCGCCGTGTGATTCCCGTAAGATCGCGCGGTCATGTACCTGGACCTCTTCAAGCTGCACGACCTGCCGTTCCGGCTGAGCCCCGATCCCCAGTACCTGTATCTCAGCCGTAACCACTCCAGGGCGAAGGCCTACATGGAGTCGACGATCTGGTTCACCGACGGCTTCGTGGTGATCACCGGCGAGATCGGCTCGGGCAAGACCACGCTGATCGAGACCTTCCTGCGCGAGATCGAGCAGGACGTGGTGGTCGCGCAGGTCAACCAGACGCAGGTTTCCGCGCTCGAGTTCCTGCAATCGGTGCTGGTGCAGTTCGGCTTCCAGCCGTTCAAGATGCGCAAGGCCGAGCTGCTCGCCACGCTGAACCAGTTCCTGATCGAGCAGTACGCCGCCGGGCGCAAGGTATTGCTGATCGTCGACGAGGCGCAGAACCTCAGCCTGCGCGTGCTCGAGGAGATACGCCTGCTCTCGGGCGTCGAGACCTCGCGCGAGAAGGTGTTGCGCATCATCCTCGCGGGCCAGCCGGAGCTCAACGACAAGCTCGATTCCCGCGAGCTCGTGCAGCTCGCGCAGCGCATCCGCCTGCGCTTCCACCTCACCGCGCTGTCGCAGGAAGACACGCGGCAGTACATCCAGCACCGGCTCGAGGTGGCGGGGGCCGCCGGCCGCGAGATCTTCGCGCCCGACACGTTCCCCGAGATCTATCGCTACACGGGCGGCACGCCGCGGCTCGTGAACACGCTGTGCGACACGGCGATGATGGGGGCCTACGCCGGCGATCGCCCGGCCGTGACGCGCGAAGACGTGCTGCGCGCGGTGGAGGAACTGCAGTGGACCGAGTATGCGTCGCGCACGCACCGCGAGCTGCGCGCCGTGACCGGCGGCGAGCGCGGCACCGAGCGCGCGCTCGAGCGCACCGGCTCGCGGCGCAGCGACGTGATCCTCGCGCACGTGATGCTGAACGACGAAGGCAAGCTGGTGCTGGAGATGCCGCTGCGGCCCGGCCGCGTGATCATCGGGCGCACGTCCGACAACGACATCCAGGTCGACAGCCGCTTCGTGAGCCGCCACCACTGCCAGATCGTCACCACCCCGCAGGACAGCGTGATCGAGGACCTCAACAGCACCAACGGCATGGTGGTGCGTGGCAAACGCGTGCGCCGCCATGTGCTGGCCGACGGCGACGTGGTCACGCTCGGCCAGCACACGCTCAACTATCGCGACGATCGCGTGGCGCACGCGGCCAGTCCGCAGGACACGCCCCGGCTCGAGGCGCCCTAGGAGTCAGTCGGGATCGCGTGGCGGCAGGCCGTCGCCGCCGTATTCATGGCGCATCGCCCGGAAGTCGCGCCGGCGCAGGCCGATGGCGAGCCCCCAGATGAGCGCGGCGAGCCCGGCCAGGCCGAGCAGGCCACTCAGCCACCCCTTCAGCCTGAAATAGCTGAGCGCCAGCACGGCGAGCCCGCCGAGCCCGTATAACCACGGCAGCAGGTCGTAGAGCGGCTTGGCGATATGGGGCCGGTGGACGTGCACGGCAACGATCGTACCGCGCCACGCGGTCGCGGTCAGCCGCCCGCGGGCGACCAGCCCCTAGCGGCGGTCGCGCCCGGCAAACAACTCGAGGAAACGGCCGATCAGCGAGGGCTGCCAGGTGACCTGCATGTCGTCGCGCCGGTCGGCATGGGTGCGGGAAACCTCCTGCACGAGGTCCTTGGGCAGCAGGCGCTGGAAATTTCCGGTCGCGGCCGGATCGAGCGGCGTGGCGTTGTTCATGGGCACACCGTAGCGGGAGGCCGCGACCCCCGGCGTGCGCCGGCTCACAGCGCCTGCCAACGGCCACGTTATGTCGCAGGCGAGGTGCCGGGTTTCCGCCTATCGGGTTTCCGGGCGCACGCCTCGGCACGCCTTCACCCCGTGCCACCCACGGTCAGCCCATCGATCCGCAGGGTCGGCTGCCCGACGCCCACCGGAACGTTCTGTCCGTCCTTGCCACAGGTGCCGACGCCATCATCGAGCTTCAGGTCGTTGCCGACCATCGCGACGCGCGTGAGCACGTCGGGACCGTTGCCGATCAGGGTGGCGCCCTTGATCGGCGCGCCGACGCGCCCGTCCTCGATCAGGTACGCCTCGCTCGCCGAGAACACGAACTTGCCCGAGGTGATGTCGACCTGCCCGCCGCCGAAGTTCACCGCGTAGATGCCCTTGCGTACCGAACGGATGATTTCCCCGGGG
>CAZRLI010000243.1:0-3650 GCA_964600535.1 uncultured Steroidobacteraceae bacterium
TTGGCGTTCAGCTTGTAGGAAACGTTGCCTTTCCAGAGCACGCCGTCCTCGCTCGAATCGAAGCTGCTGTTCTCCGGCGTGAAGACGCCGGCGTACAGCGGCAGGTCCATGAAGCTGTGGTTGGTGAAGTCGTTGTCGTAGTAGCGGAAGCCGCCCGTGGCCTGGAACTGGTCGGTGAAGTGCCAGGTGAGTTCACCGAACACGGCGCGGTCCTTGAAGGTCTCGTCGCGCGCGTAGTCGAAGTCCTTGTCACCGGTGACGAGCTGCGGCAGGCCGGTGGCCGCATCCCACCAGCGCTTGAAGCCGCGCAGGAGACTCTGCTGGGTCTGCCCGAGGTCCTGGTCCTGGTAGAAGGCACCGACCGTCCAGTCGAGCTTCGTGCCGCCCTTCGACACGAGGCGCAGCTCCTGCACGAAGGCACTGTCCTCGTAGGTGCGTACGGCCGATGCCATCGGACGCGGGTAGTTGTAGTAGAAGGAGAGGAAGCCCGCCTGGGCGTAGAAGCCGGTGTTCTCGCTGACGCTGTCTCCCGTGTGGTCGTAGTACGAGGTGCTCGACGTCAGCGTCGCGAAGCCGAAGTCGATGTTCGCCTCGAGCGCCGCGACGTCGACGTCGCGCGATGAGGGCTCGAGCTGGATCGAACCGTTCTCGTACTTGCGGTAGCGGCGACCGAAGCCGTCGAGGCCCCTTGTCTCCTGGCGCCGCCCGCCGATCTCGTCGCTCTGGATCGTGTAGGAGAGCGTCAGGTCGACCGAGTCGGTCGGCCGCCACAGCAGCGACGCCCGCCCGTACCAGATCTCCACGGTGTCGGCGTCCTTCTTGACGTAGTACTCGGCGGCATCGTCGAGCACGCCCATCGGCGCGACGGGAATGCCGTTGGCGTCGAGCCGGTAGACGTTCACGTAGTCGGTGAGGCCGGGGTAGTCGAGGCGCGTGCCCGTGAAACGCAGCGCCGCGGTCTCGCCGATCGGCACGTTCAGCATCGCATCGAGGCCGTAACCGACGCTGCTCGAGCCATCGACCTGCGAGGCCGTGCCCGAGACGCTGCCCTGGAATTCGCCGAGCCGGGGCGCGCGCATGATGTAGCGAACGGTGCCGCCGAGCGAGCCCGAGCCGTACAGCGTGCCCTGCGGGCCGCGCAGCACCTCGACGCGCTCGATGTCCTTGAGCAGGAAGTTCGCGTACACCGGCGTGTCGTTGACGTAGGTCGAGACGGTCGGCACGGTCGAGAGCTGGTAATCGCCGAATGCCGAACCGTCGGAATTGAGGCCGCGGATCATGATGCCGTTGATGACGCCGGAGTTGCGGTAGCCGCGATCGACGACCGCGACGCCGGTGACCGCGCGCATCAGGTCGGTGTTGTCGATGATCTGGCGATCGGCGAGCGCGTCCCCGCTGACGGCCGAGATGTTGTACGGCACGTCGAGCACGGACTGCTGGCGGCGGGTCGCCGTGACGATCACTTCCTCCAGGACACCGGAATCCGTGGACTGTTGCGCGCGCGCCTGCGGGGCGGGCAGTCCCGCCAGCACGGCGGCGACGGCGGTGGCAACCGGAGACTGGTAGCGGCGATAGGCGGACATGGTCGTATTCCCCCGTTGGAATTGTCTGGTCAGGTTGTTTCGGTACCGGCACGCTGCGGCATCGCGAGCGGGCCGAGCGCCTGCAGCGCGGGCGAACGGTCGTGGCCCTCGAGGTAGGGCGGAAACTTCAGCTTGCTGTCGCGGAAACTCTTGAGCGGCTGGGTGAGGCCGCACCAGCCGCGCGCGCGGGTCGCGCGCAGCGCCGCAAGGTCGAGCTCGGCCGCGAGCACTTCGCGACCGCTGCCGGCCTCGTGGATCTTCTCGCCGCCCGGTCCATAAATGCCGGAGCGCCCGAAGCCAAGGTCACCGGCGACGTTGATATCGACGAAATAGCACTGGTTCGTCGCCGCGCTCGCGCGCGCGATTGAGAGCTCGACATCGCGATCGATCGTGTTGGTCATCGTCGGGTGCAGGATCACCTCGGCGCCGAGCCAGGCGAGGGTACGCGTCGTCTCGGGGAACCACATGTCGTAGCAGATCGAGACGCCCACCCGCGTGATGCCGGGGATATCGAACACGACGAACCCGCTCCCCGGCGTGACACCGCGCTCATAGGGGTAGAAGGGAAACATCTTGCGGTAGCGCGCGACCACGCGGCCCGCGGGGTCGATGACCGGCGCGGTGTTGTAGATGCAGTCGCCGGTGCGCTCGAACAGCGTGCCCGGCACGAGCCAGAACCCGTTGCGGCGGGCGGCCTCGCAGAAGCGCGCTTCCGCGGGGCCCGGCAGCGGCTGGGCCAGGGCGGTGTCGGCGCCGAACACGCCGAGCTCGCCGATCACGACGAGGTGCACCCATGGAAAGCGCTTGCGCACCGCGTCGATCTCGCGATCGAAGCGGTCGAGGTTGTCACCCCGCGGCAGGTCCAGTTGCAGACCCGCAATACCGATTCGGCTCAAACCAGCCTCCGCGCGCCAGCGATGCAGCGGCAACGGCAGCGAGCGTGGCAGGGGCGACACACGCCGGATAGAACCAGATTGTCAAACCAGATGGAACCAGTTCGGCAGATGCATCCCGTCGCTCAGTCGCGCAGGCGGATGGCGACCGCGTCGATGAGCCGGCCTTCGGGGTTGAACCACTTGATCTGCGGGCCGTCGATCACCGGGATGTACCGGCCCACCTCGCCGTAACACCACGAGCGCCAGCGGCGGCAGAAGAGGCCGCCCTCGACCCACCATTCGCCCTCGTCGCAGTCCTCGTCGTGGAAGCCGGCCCGCCCGACGAGGCGGCCGCCCTCGCGGATCTCGACGGTGCAGGGATCGCCGTAGACCGTGCGGGAGAGCAGGGTCGCGCCCGCGATCGTGGTCGCAAGGTCGTCGGCGCCGAGGCGGCGCCCGCGGCTGCCCTCGAGATGCTCGACCGCGTCGCGCGAGAGGCTGCGCATCAGCGCCGCGAGCCGCGCGACGCCCTCGCGGATGTGCCCGGCGGGCAGGCTCGTGACCCCGAGGCGGAACACGTTGCGGGGCGCCTCGGCACCCGCGTAGTAGTGGGCCACCGGCTCGATGAGGATGCCGTGTTGCGCCGCCTGGGCGGCGAGGAAGTTCACGTCGAGGTGATCGGGACCACCGACCCAGCAGGTGGTGCCGCCGCGAACCGGCGCCACCACGAGCGAACTCCTCATATAGTGGTTCAGCGCATCGAGCAGCGCCGTGCGCCGCTCGGCGAACACGCGTGCGAGGCGCCGCATGGTCGCGTCGTAGTGACCGAGGCTGATGAACAGGGCCGCCGCGCGCTGGTTGTTGGCGGGTGGCTGCCGCGCCTGCAGCGAACGGAGCTTGCGCGCGGCCGCGATCAGCTCCGCGTCCGCGACCATGAAGCCGAGGCGCAGCGCCGGCGAGAGCACCTTCGAGAGGCTCGCGACGTAGACGACACGGCCCGATCGATCGAGGCTGCGCAAGGCCGGGTAGCTGCGGTCGAAATAGGTGGTCTCACACTCGAAATCGTCCTCGACGATCACGAAATCGCGCGCCTTCGCGCGCCGCAGCAGCGCCTTGCGGCGCTTCATCGACATCGTGGTGCCGGTCGGGAACTGGTGGCTCGGCGTGACATAGACGACGCGCGCCTCGTCGA
>CAZRLI010000244.1:0-2168 GCA_964600535.1 uncultured Steroidobacteraceae bacterium
TGAAGAAGTTCGAGGAAGACGCATACGCCGAGACCTTTGCGCGCATCGAGTGCCATTATTTCGTCAATCGCGGCTTCCTGCGTTCGGCGACGCAACTGCTGGACGACGTGCCGAAGATCCGCCACATCCCCGCGGTGATCGTGCAGGGGCGCTACGACGTGGTGTGCCCGATGAAGAGCGCCTGGGACCTGCATCGCGCCTGGCCGGAGGCGGAATTGCGCATCGTCCCGGACGCCGGTCATTCGGCTTTCGAGCCCGGCAACATCCACGAACTCGTCGGCGCGACGGATCGCTTCGCGGAGGACGACTAGGGCCCGCGCACGCTAGAAGCGCAGCACGGGCTTCACGACGCTCCCCGCCGCGGCAGCGGCGAGTGCGCGGCCGATGTCGGCGAAGCCATAGTCCGCGACGAGGCGCTCGACCGGCAGGTCGCCGGCGCGGTGCATCGCGGCGAGCTGCGGAATGAACGTGTCGGGCTCGCTGTCACCCTCGAGCACCGCGATCAGCCGGCGGCCACCGGTCAGCAGCGGCAGCAGGCTGAAAGGCACGGGCGCACCGAGCGCGGGCACCGTGACCAGCGCGCACTCGCCGCGCCGCGCGAGGCAGCCGATGGCGTCGTTGAGCGCCGGCAGCGCTGCCGAGGTTTCCATCGAGTACATCACCCCGCCGCGCGCGATCGCCTGGATCCTCGCGACGATGTCACCTTCGCGCGCATCGAGCGCATGGGTCGCGCCGAGCTCGAGCGCCAGCCCGAGCCGCGCGCTGCTGATGTCGATCGCGATGATCGGGTCGAGTCGCGCCCAACGTGCCGCCATGATCGCCGCAAGTCCCACCGTGCCGGCGCCGAATACCGCGACCGAGCTCCCTGCCGGCGCGCGCAGGCTGCGCAGGATGGTCCCGGCGCCGGTCTGCACGCCGCAGCCGAGCGGCGCGGCGAGCTCGAGCGGCAGGTCGTCGGGCAGCGGCACGACGTTGCGCTCGGTGGCGAGTGCGCGGGTCGCGAAGGACGACTGCTGGAAGAACGAACCGTGGACCGGCTCGCCGTCGCGCGCCAGGGTCGTGCCGCCGTCCGCGCGCGTGCCGCCGAACTGCAGGTGGTGGCCGTGCTCGCAATAGGCCGACAGGCCGCCGGCGCAGTGCCGGCAGTGGCCGCAGGAACCGAAGGTCATCGCCACCCGGTCGCCCGGCCTCACCTTGCCGACGCGCGCACCCACCCGTTCGACGATGCCGGCCCCCTCGTGCCCGAACACCGCCGGCAGCGGGCAGATCCGCGGCGCGAACAGGTCCGTGTGGCACACGCCGGTCGCCACGAGCCGCACGACCACCTCGTCGTCGCGCGGCGCCGCGAGCTCGAGATCCTCGATCGCGGGCGGGGAATCGGCGTCGCGTGTCACGGCGGCGGATACATTCACGTGCGCAGGCTCCATGTCAGCCGGCCTTGCGACCCGATGATGCCGTGGTCCGCGAGCCAGGCGCGTGCATCGCGCGCGTCGCCCGCGAGCCAGGCGCGCACCGGGCCTTCGCGGAAGCTGTAGCCCCAGCCGTCCATGTCGTCGCACAGGCGCGCGCGGCCGACGCCCGGCAACTCATCCGCCAGCAGTACCTGCAGCAGGCAGACGCCACACTCCTCGGCGTCGTCGCCGCCGGCGTCGCGGTCGAGGCCCGCGCGTCGCTCGGGAGTCATGCAGACATAGTGGGCCGCTTCGTGCAGCACCGAGTGCACCGGCGTGTCGAGCCGCGCGTAGAGGCAGTCCGCGACCAGGCCCGCCTCGCTCTCGCCCCAGAAAGACCCGGGAATGCTCTCCCCGTGCGCGATGAACCGCAGGCGCAGCCCGTAGCGCGCAAGCAGCACGCCGAGCGCCACGCGGTCGATGCCGTTGACCCGCAGTACGTCGGTGGCCACAGCCGGCGCCTCACAGGGCCGCGAGCTGGCGCATCACGATCGCCGCGAGGTCGCGCGCGAGCGCATCCTCGAGCAGCCGCTGCTCGCGCTCCTTGGCGAGCAGGATCGTCTCATCAAAGGTGAAATCGCGCGTCAGCGAAGCCTCGCGCGGGGCCAGCAGCTCGACCCCGCCCTTCTGTACGCCGAATTCCACCCGGTAGGTCAGCTCGTACTCGCGCGGGATGTTGCGCGCCGACACCGACAGCACGCGCTCCTTCACCTCGTC
>CAZRLI010000244.1:2268-3642 GCA_964600535.1 uncultured Steroidobacteraceae bacterium
AGGTCGTGCACGGCCTTCCACAGCCGGCGGATGAAGCGGAACGCGCCCTGCACGCCCTCGTCGCTCCACTCGAGCGACTGCTCGGGTGGCGCGGTGAACATCATGAACAGCCGCGCCGTGTCGGCACCGAATTCCTCGACCAGCCTCGACGGGTCGACGCCGTTGCCCTTCGACTTCGACATCGTGCCGAGGCCGTCGTGCATCACGGGTTCGCCGTCGGCGATCAGTACCGGCACGCCGCCGCGCGTCTCGACGTCGGCGGGATTGAAATAGGTGCGCCGCCCGCCCGCGGGGTGGCGGTAGTAGATGTGGTTCAGCACCATGCCTTGCGTAAGCAGCCTCGCGAACGGCTCGTCGAGGCTGACGAGCCCGAGGTCGCGCATCACGCGCGTCCAGAAGCGCGAATACAGCAAGTGCAGGATCGCGTGTTCGATCCCGCCGATGTACTGGTCGACCGGCAACCAGTACTGCGCCCGCGCATCGACCATCGATTCATGGTTGTCGGCGCAGGCAAAGCGCAGGAAATACCACGACGAATCGACGAAGGTATCCATCGTGTCCGTCTCGCGCCGCGCGGATCCGCCGCATCGCGGGCAGGCGCAGTTGACGAACTCCGGCGTCTTCGCGAGCGGATTGCCGCTGCCGTCCGGGACCAGGTGCTCGGGCAGCACGACCGGCAGGTCACGGTCGGGCACCGGCACGTCGCCGCAAGCCGGGCAATGGATCAGCGGGATCGGGCAACCCCAGTAGCGCTGGCGCGAAATGCCCCAGTCGCGCAGGCGGAACTGGGTGCGCTTCGCGCCGAGACCACGCGCCTCGAGTGCGGCCGCGATCGCATCGACCGCCGCACCGGACTCGAGGCCGGAGAACTCGCCCGAGTCGACGGTGATGCCATGCTCGCCATAGGCGGGGATCCAGGGCGCAACGGCTTTCTCGTAGGTGCCGGACTTCGACTTCACCACCGTGACGATGCCGATGCCGTGCCGGCCCGCAAACTCGAAGTCGCGCTCGTCGTGCGCCGGCACGCCCATCACCGCGCCCTCGCCGTAGCCCATCAGCACGTAGTTCGCGACCCAGACCGGGATCTGCGCACCGGTAAACGGATGACGCACGTGCAGCCCGGTCGGCAGGCCGCGCTTCTCCTGCGTCGCGACGTCGGCTTCCATCGTGCTGCCGCGGCGGCACTCGTCGACGAAGGCGGCGAGCCGCGGGTCACGCGCAGCCGCCGCGAGCGCGATCGGGTGCTCCGCGGCAACCGCCATGAAGGTTGCCCCAAAGAGCGTGTCGGCGCGGGTCGTGAACACCTTCAGCACGCCGGCGCCGCCCATCGCGGCGCTCGCATCGTCGGCCTAAGGGAACGCGATCTCGCAGCCG
>CAZRLI010000245.1:0-3623 GCA_964600535.1 uncultured Steroidobacteraceae bacterium
CGACTTGAGGTACGCCTCGGCGCGCTTGCCGAGCGAGCGCGGGTCGCGCTCGTAGCCCTGCATGGTGGCCGGTTCGATCACATCGCAGCGGATGTTGATCGTGGCTTCCTCGATGAACGGATCGAGGACCGCCGTATTCGACTCGGGCATCAGGATCATGTCGGACTCGTTGATGCCCTTCCAGCCGGCGATCGACGAGCCGTCGAACATCTTGCCGTCGCGGAACAGGTCCTCATCGACGAGCTTCGCGGGGATCGTCACGTGCTGTTCCTTGCCGCGCGTGTCGGTGAAGCGAAGGTCGGCGTACCGGACTTCCTTGTCCTTGATGAGTTTCAGAACGTCGGTCGGGGTCATGCGTGTCTCCGGGCCAGAGGTGAGTAAAGCACGGTCATAGTGCAGGGAGCATGCCAGCTCAGTAGTGATGTATAATCAATAGGTTACGCGCCAGCGCCGGCCAGCTGCGCACTATTGTAGTGCGAGGCGCGGGCCGGCGCACCGAATCAGGGCAACACTCACCCACGGTTTCAGTGATAGAGTCGAACCGATGCGCAACATCACCATCAGCCTGGATGACGAGACCGCCGCCTGGGCACGCCGCCTCGCGGCCGAGCGCGACACCAGTGTCTCGCGGCTCGTCGCCGAATTGCTCGCGGAGAAGCAGCGTTCGGGCGAGGCCTACCAGGCCGCCCGGCGGCAGTTCTTTTCGCGGCCCTTGCGGCCACTGTCCCGGCCCGGCGACCGCTACCCGACTCGCGAGGCGCTGCATGACCGGCCTGTGCTTCCTCGACGCTGACGTACTCGTCTACGCCCGGGATCCGACCGACGCCGTGAAGCAGCGCCGCGCGCAGGGCTGGCTGGATCGGCTGTGGGCCGATGGAACGGGGCGCATCAGCACGCAGGTGCTCGCCCAGTTCTACCGCGTGACGACCCGCGAACTCGCCTTTCCACTGGCGCCGGACGAAGCCTGGGCCGACGTCGAAGCCCTGTTCTCGTGGGATCCGCAGCCGACCGACGCCAGCACCATGGAGCGTGCCCATCGAGTCGAGGGGCGCTACCGCCTCGGCTGGTGGGATTGCCTGGTCGTTGCGGCGGCGCAGGCACAACACTGCCGGCTTCTCCTCTCCGAAGACCTGCAGGACGGCGCCGTATACGACGGGCTCACGGTGCGCGACCCGTTTCGCCTCAGCGTCGAGGAGGCGGTCGACACGTACGGGGAGGCCCCGAAGCCGCGCTACGCCCGCCGCCCCTCGGCCATGCGGGCGTAAGTGCATCGCACTAAAGGCAAATTCCGGGAAACCGCTGCTTCCCCCGGCGCCGGGAATCTGTATGATCGGGCGCCTTTGCAACCCTCCCCGGAGACCCCGAGACGTGGCCGCCATCACCGCTCCCGAACGCTCCCCGAATGCAGTCCGGTCCACGGTCCAGGTCACCATCGATTTCGCGTTGCTCTGCGCGTGCGTTGCAGGCGTCATCCTCGCGCCGCTGTGGGGCAAGATCGCCTGCACGCTCGGGCTCGCCGTGGTGTTCGCGCGCCTGTTCGTGCTTGGCCACGACGCCTGCCATGGCAGCCTCTTCAAGAGCGAGAAGGTCAACGCGTTCGTCGGCCGGCTCGTGTTCCTGCCGACGCTCACCACCTTCAGCCTCTGGCATGTCGGGCACAACGTCGCCCACCATGGCTTCGCGAACCTCAAGGGCCGCGACCAGGTCTGGGTGCCCTACAGCCCCGAGGAATTCGCCGCGCTGCCGAAATGGCGCCAGCGCATGGAGCGCATCTACCGCTCGGTGTGGGGCTTCGGGCTCTACTACCTCGTCGAGCTGTGGTGGAACAAGCTCGTGTTCCCGTCGCGCAAGCATGTCGGTTCGCGGCGCAAGGTGTTTGTCGCCGATTCGGTGCTCGCCGTCGCGTTCGGCGCGGCCTACCTCGCTTTCCTCATCGTGATCGCCTATGTGACCGAGCAGCCGTGGTGGCTGATCGCGCTCTTTGGCGGCGTGCTGCCCTTCCTGCTGTGGAACTACATCATGGGCACGGTGATCTTCGTCCACCACACCGGTCCCGACATGGTGTGGTTCGACAAGCGCTCCGAGTGGCTGCGCCTGCGCAAGGTCGATGACCTCACCCGCGACATCCATTTCCCCTTCCGCCTCGAGAAGCTGCTGCACGGGATCATGCTGCACCGGGCGCATCACTACGATCCGTTCATCCCGAACTACCGGCTGAAGGCCGCGACCGGGCGCCTGCTCGCCCACGGCCTGGCGAGCGCCAAGGCCACCGTGGCGGGCTGGAAATACCTGCGCGAACTGTCGCGCAAATGCGCGCTGTACGACTACAACGCGAAGGCCTGGCTCGCGTTTCCCGCGCGGCGCGAGGTCGCGGCGGCGGCGGCGTAGCGCGCAGCGTCGGCTGAGCGGCGGCGGGCGGCGCACCGCGGGCCCTCGCCCGCGTCCCCGGCGGTTTCACCCCTCTTCACGCAATCTTCCCCCGCGCTTCATGTAGCGCGCCGGGGCGCTCCCCGATATTCGAGGCCTCAATCGAACCTCAGGGGAGCCATGACCATGATGACGACTGCCTTCGGCGGCGGGTGCCGCCGCTGCCTTGCACCCATGATCCTGCTGGTGGGCGCTGCCCTCGCCGCAGGCGCCGCGGCCGCTTCCGGCGATCCGGGCGGACCGACGCCTGCGGTCATGACGGCTCCGCAGGGCCATCACGGATTTCCTTTCATGAGCACGACCGTCGATCTCGGTGCCCGCAGGTACATCGAGCGCGAGTTCCTGTTCTCGGGAACGGCGCAGGCCTACATCAACGCCGGCGAACTCGGCGCCGACGGGCGCTGGGATGCGGTGCCGAACCCCGGGATCACCGCGGCCTACACGTCACGGATGCTGGTACGGCGCCCGAGCGATCCCTCGCGTTTCAACGGCACGGTGATCGTCGAGTGGCTGAACGTCACGGCCGGCTGGGACATGCCCTTCGACTGGGCCTGGGCCCGCGAGGAGCTCCTCGACGAAGGCTATGCCTGGGTCGGCGTGACGGCGCAGCACCTCGGCGCGCTCGCGCTGCAGGATTGGGAGGAAGGCCCCGGCGATCGCTATGCCACGATCTTCCATCCGGGCGACGGCTTCTCCTACGACATCTATTCCCAGGCGGGCCGCGCGATCCGCCACCCCCGCAGCGGCGACCCGAAACCGCTGGGCGAGCTGACCGGCAGGATCAAGGCCGTGATCGCGGACGGTGAATCGCAGTCTTCCTACCTGCTGTTCACCTACTACAACGCGATTCACCCTTCTGCGCGGGTGTACGACGGCTTCCTGTTGCACGGCACCGGCTTCGGATACCCGCTGTCGTGGGGATGGGCCGATGCCTGGGGAAATCCCATTCCGGACGGGGTGCCAGCAACAGACTGGGTCGACGTCGCCTACCCGGCCGGCCTGCGCACGGACTCGAAAACACCGGTGCTGGTGCTGCAAGCCGAAACCGACCTGTCTGATTTCTTCTCCGGCGGGGGACGCGGCCTGCACCAGCAGCCGGACTCGAAGTCCCTGCGGATCTGGGAAGTCGCCGGTACCGCGCACTTCGATGACCTCGTGATGACGCGATCCCAGCTCGACATCGACCGGACGCTGCC
>CAZRLI010000246.1:0-3617 GCA_964600535.1 uncultured Steroidobacteraceae bacterium
CGAAGTGGGGCGAGCGGCCGCTGCTGATCGTGCAGCTGAAGCCCGGCGAATCGGCAACCGCAGGTGAATTCCTCGATTTCCTCGCTGGGCGGATCGCGCGCTGGTGGCTGCCGGAAGCCGTGCAATTCGTCGCCGCGATCCCGCTCGGTGCCACCGGCAAGATCGACAAGAAGCGGCTGCGCGCCGCCGCTAGTCTTCCAGCTTGAATTCCAGGCGCACCCTCGCGGGGTAGTCGACCGGCACGCCGTCCTCGCGACGCGGGTCATAGCGCCAGCGCTTCACGGCGGCAATCGCCTCCGCATCGAACACGCCGGGCGCCGTGCTCCGGGCGACCTCGACATCCTTGACCTTGCCATCCGCACCGACGACGAATGCGAGTTCGACCGAGCCCTCGAGCTTCCTGCGGCGGGCGTCCTGCGGATAGTCGGGTGGCGAGCTGCGCAGCAGCTTCATGTCCATCACGACGGGCGCCGGCCCGTCAGGGACGGTCCGCACGGGTGCAGGCACGGCAGCTGGCGCGGTCGCGCTGTCCTCGAGCGTGCGCCCGGCGAAGCTGACCGCCGTCAGCTTCGAGGGACGAAGGTCGGTTGGCGAGGCCGCGGGCGTGCGGGGGGTAGTCGCGGCAGCGGCGCCAGCGGCTTCGGGTGCGGGCGCCGTGGCCGCCGGGGCGGCGGGCGGCGCCTCGGGCTCGATCTCGACGGCCATCGGAGGGGTGTCCACGGGGGCGGCGGGCAGGGAGGCACCCGGTGCGATGGACGTCGTTGCCATGGCCGCCCGGCCGGCCGCTTCCTGGCGGAGCGGGGCGGCGGCGGCCGGCGCCGCTTCGGGTCGGGGAAGCGTCTGCGCCAGGCGCTGGGTTTCCTCCGCGCGCGTCACGAGGGTGGTGAGCAGGTTGATGCGCCCATGCTGCGGATCGGTGCGCTGCAGTTCGTCGAGCGCCGCACGGGCCGCGGCGATGTCGCCGCGGGTCAAGGCGCCTTCGACCTGAGCGACCAGCCCGTCGCCCTGCGAAGGCTGCGCCGCCGGCGGCGGTTGCGCTGACTCGGCCGCGCCGGGCGCGCCGCTGTCGCGCGCCACATAGAACCAGGCGGCGCCGAAGGCCGCGCCGCCCGCCACCAGCAGCACCGCCCACAGCGGCAGGTGCAGCGAGCGGCGGGTGGGGCGCGGGGCGGGGCGCTGGCCGGCCGCCGCCTTGCGCATCGAGGCGTCCGCGGGCTGCCAGTCGACGGTGCCGAGTGGCGCGCCGCTGGTGCGCGCCACCGGGCCGGCGAGCGAATCCTCGTCGACGAAGGGAGCGTCGCTGGGCGTCAGCATGGGCGGCTGCGGGCGCGATGCCGGCCGCGGCACGCTGAGCGACTGCAGGCGCAATGCCGAATCGAGCACGAGTCGCATGCCCGCCTGCGTGATGGGCTTGGCCACGAAGCGATCGACGATGCGCTGCGCGACGAGCGGTTCGAGCACCTGGCCGTCGTTGCGGCGCCCGAGGGCTATCAGCAGCGTGGCGGGCGAGGCGCGGTGCGCCTCGACGAACCAGTTGACGGGATCCATGCCGAGCGTGCCTACGTCGACGAGCGCGAGCACGGGCTGGCGGGCGACGAGGTCGGCGCGCGCCTCCCCCGCGTCACGCGCGGCGATCACGCGGTACGGCTTGCCCTCGAGCGCGGCGTTGGCGCTGTCGAGTGCGGCGGTGTCGCGGCTCAGCAGCACGATCTGCGGATACGCCGGGATCGGTTCGGAGTCCGGCGGGTCGACCTCCGCCGGTGCGTCGCTGCCGAGCACGATGTTCTCGAACTCGCCCGACAGCAGGTCGCCGCGCTCGGCGATGGCGAGCGCCATGGCGGAGCGCAGCTGCATGGAGTCGAGCGGATAGCCGATCGTGTCGAAGAGTTTGAAAGGGGCGAGGTGGCCGCCGAGTTTCTTCAGCCGCTCGCCGTCCGCCGCGAAGATGCGCAGGACGTCCGGCTCGGACATGCCGAGGGTGGCGAGCAGGTCGAGCCCCGAACCATCGGCGAGGCGCTCGCAGGCGACGACGATGTCGTAGCCGCCCTCGCGCAGGCGCGCGAGGCAGTCATTCTTGCTCGTGACCTGGACGCAGTCGATCAGGCCCTGCAGCGAACGCGCCGCGGCCGCCAGGACTGCCGTATCGTGGTCGACGAGCAGGACTCTCATTAGGACTCTCTAGATACCCAAGGCCGGCGGGCGCGACTCCGGCATATGTCACGAAATCGGATGGTGCAGCGCACCATTCTAGCGGGTGCGGCGGGCGCTCAGCACGTTGGGCACTTTTCCCAGGCGCTGGGTGACGCGCGCCAGCTCGGCGAGGTCCCGGACATCGACCCGCAGGACCGTAGTCGCCGTCCCCTCGGTCCGTTGGGTGGTCGTGGACAGGGAATCCAGGCGCAGGTGCTCGCTCGCGACGATGTCGGTGAGGTCGCGCAGCAGCGCGCGACGATCGAGCCCGACCACCGTGATCTCGACGGTCTGCGTGCCCGCATGCGCTTCGATCCACTGGCATTCGAGCACCCGCTCCGGGCGAGCGGCGCGCATGCGCAAGAGACCTGCGCAAGCGGCACGGTGAACGGTGACGCCGCGGCCGACGGTGACATAGCCGACGATGGGTTGCGGGCGCACGGGGGCGCAGCAGCGCGCGAGCGTGATGGGCAGGTCGCCGACGCCCTCGATCGCGACCGGCGAGCCGCCGCGCCCCGGCGTGGCCGCGCGCGCGCGCGGCGGGCGCACGACCTGCGGCGCCATTACGCGCGCGATGGCCTGGGTGAGCTGCGTCGTCGTGATCTCGCCTTCGCCGACGAGCCGATGCAAGGTGTCGGCGTCGGGCACCTTCAGTGCCTGGACCAGCGCCGCGAGTGGACCCGCGCCGCCGGCCAACCGGGCGAGCTCGCGTTCCACGGTGGCGCGGCCCGCGGCCCGGTTCTCGGCTTCGCCCAGCCGGCGAAACCACGCGCGTACGCGCGAGCGGTTGCGGGCCGAGGCCAGGTATCCTTGTTCGGGCGCCATCCAGTCGCGACTCGGCGCGAGCGCCTTGCCGGTGATGATCTCGACCACCTCGCCGTTGGCGAGCTTGTGCGTCAGCGTCACGATTCGACCATTGACCTTCGCGCCCCGGCAGCGGTGGCCGAGTTCGGTGTGCAGGTGGTAGGCAAAGTCGAGCGGCGTCGCACCCTGCGGCAGTTCGACCACCTCACCGCTGGGTGTGAGTGCGTAGACGCGATCGGCAAAGAGACTGGCCTGCACGTGGTCGAGGAAATCGCCATCGCCGCCGCGCGCGCCGCGGGGCGCGAGCAGCTCGCGCACGGCCTCGACCTTGCGTTCGTAGCCCGCGTCGCGCACGCCGCCTTCCTTGTAGCGCCAGTGCGCGGCGACGCCGAGCTCGGCCTGGTCGTGCATGTCCTGCGTGCGGATCTGTACCTCGACGGGCCGGTCGCCCGGGCCGATGACTGCGGTGTGGATCGACCGGTAGTCGTTGCCCTTGGGCGTCGCGATGTAGTCGTCGAACTCGCCGGGGATGTGCTTCCAGAGTCCGTGCACGATCCCGAGCACGGCATAGCAGTCGGCGACGCTGTCGACCAGCACGCGCACCGCACGCACGTCGAAGATGC
>CAZRLI010000247.1:0-3609 GCA_964600535.1 uncultured Steroidobacteraceae bacterium
CGGCGCGGCGGTCGTGCACATCAATCGAGCTTGAATTCGATCACGTCCCAGCGCGCCGTGTTCTCGTGGCGCGCTTCCTTCCTGATCGCATCCACCAGTCCCCGTTCGTCCCAGTCGATCACGACGGTGGCGAGATCGGTGAGCTCCTTCGGCAATTGCACGTCCTTGCCGAAGTACTTCAGCAGCACCACCGGCCGGCTGCTCGCCTGCGCGAACAGCGCCTGGAACGTCAGCAGGTCCTGGTGCCTGGCGAACAGGGTTGGCAGCAGGATCACCACTTCCGCTTCCTTGATCTGGCGGCGCAGCTCCTCGCGCAGCGCCTCCTTGTCGCCGCTCGGCAGGCGGTCCGGCGTGCTCGTGTTCCGGTAGAAGAAATTCCTGGCGCTCTCGAGGTACTCGAACACGCGCAGGTAGTCGTCATCGGCTTCCCAGGCATGGGACACGAATACGCGTATCGGGTCGGCTTGCGACATGGGTTCAAGTGTACACGCGGCACCGATACACTGCGCGCAGGCCCCGCACCCGGACTCCACCTTGAGGCTGCTCGTCTACAACATCCGCTATGCCACCGGCACCGGACCGACCTTCCACCTGCCCCTGCCCGGCGCCGGCTACCTGCGCAGCAGCCGGCAGGTCCTGCGCGGCATCACGCAATTCATGCGCGCGGAAAACGCGGATGTCGTCGGCCTGATCGAGGTCGATACCGGCTCCATCCGCTCCGGCATGGTCAACCAGGCCGATTACATCGCCAACGAACTCGGCCATTACACGACCTACCAGAGCAAGTACAGTGTCAACTCGCTGAACCAGTTCCTGCCGGTCGTGCGCAAGCAGGCAAACGCGTTCCTGGCGGCGCCGCGCGTCACGGGCGAGCGCTTCCACTATTTCGACACCGGCATCAAGCGCCTCATCATCGAACTCGAGCTCGACGAGGTGTGTGTATTCCTCGTGCACCTGTCGTTGAAGTTCCGCCACCGGCAGTACCAGTTGCGGTCGCTGCACGACCTGATCGTGCGCTCCGCGAAACCGGTGATCGTGGCGGGCGACTTCAACACCTTCTGGGGCAACCACGAGATCTACCTGTTCATGCGGGCCGCCGGCCTCGTGAGCGCGAACCAGCACGGGCTGCCCTCCTTCCCGGCACGCAGGCCGCGCGTCGAGCTCGATTTCATCCTGGTGAGCCGGGGGATCGAGGTGCAGGACTTCCGCGTGCCGGACGTGCGCTTCTCCGATCACCGTCCCATCGTCTGTGACTTCAACGTGAGGAGCTGAGATGCCCGCCGCCCCTTGCTGGACGCTCGCCCGCGACGCCGAAGGCCTCGCGACCCTGACGCTCGACAAGCCCGGCTCCTCGGCGAACGTGCTGTCGAAGGCCGTGCTGCTCGAGCTCGACGGCTGGCTCGGCAAGCTCGAGGCCGACCCGCCCAAGGCCGTCGTGGTGCGCTCGGGCAAGGCGAGTGGCTTCATCGCCGGCGCCGACATCAACGAATTCGTCTCGCTGACATCCGTCGAGGACGCCTACGCGCTGATACGCGCCGGCCAGCGGGTGCTCGACCGGCTTGCGGCGCTCCCCTGCCCCACGGTCGCGGCCATCAATGGCTTCGCGCTCGGCGGCGGCCTGGAACTCGCGCTCGCCTGCCGCTATCGCGTGGCGGCCGACGACGACAAGGTGTCGCTCGGCCTGCCCGAGGTGCAACTCGGCATCCATCCCGGATTCGGCGGCACGGTGCGGACCGTGCGGCTGATCGGCGCGCGCGCCGCGCTCGAACTGATGCTGACGGGCAAGCCCGCCAGGGGCGAGAAGGCGCAGCGCCTCGGCCTCGTCGACCGGCTCGTGCCACGCGCGGAACTCGACGCCGCGGCCCGCGCACTCGCGCTGCATCCACCGGCCCCGCATCGCCCGCCGCTGGCGGCGCGCGCCCTGTCCTGGCCCTGCGTGCGCCCGTTCGTGAGGCCGGCGCTCGAGCGGCAGGTGGCGGCGCGCGCACCGCGCGCACACTACCCCGCGCCCTACGCCATCATCGACCTGTGGGTGCGCCACGGGGCACGCGGAGCCGGCGCGTTCGAAGCCGAGGCGCGCTCGATCGCGCAGCTGTTCCTCACCGACACTTCACGCAACCTGGTGCGGGTGTTCTTCCTGCAGGACCGGCTGAAGGCACTGGGCGGCCGCGTGCCCAAGGACCTGCGACGCGTCCACGTCGTCGGCGCGGGCGTGATGGGTGGCGACATCGCGGCGTGGTGCGCGCTGCGCGGCCTCGATGTCACGCTGCAGGACCGCGCGATGAACTACATCGAGCCGGCGCTCGCGCGCGCGCACGAATACTTCGCGAAGCGCCTGAAGGACGAGGCGCAGGTGGCCGCGACCCTGCGGCGCCTCCAGGCAGACGTGGCGGGGGACGGGGTGCCGCAGGCAGACGTGGTCATCGAGGCGATCTACGAGGACGTCGATGCCAAGCGCGCGCTCTATGCGCAGCTCGAGCCCCGCCTGAAGCCGGGTGCGGTGCTCGCCACCAACACCTCCAGCATCAAGCTCGAACTGCTGGCGGAGCGGCTGGCCGAACCGGCGCGACTCGTCGGCCTGCATTTCTTCAACCCGGTGGCGCAGATGCCGCTCCTCGAGATCGTGCGCACCGCAAGCACCCGTGACGAAGTGGTGGCGGCGGCGCTCGGCTTCGCGCGCCGGATCGACAAGCTTCCGCTGCCCTGTCGCAGCGCGCCCGGCTTCGTCGTCAATCGGGTGCTCACGCCCTACCTGCAGGAGGCGATGCTCGCGCTGGAGGAAGGTGTGCCTGGCGCGGTGATCGATCGCGTGGCCCTCGAATTCGGCATGCCGATGGGGCCGATCGAGCTCGCGGATGTCGTCGGGCTCGATGTCAGCGAGCACGTCGGCGCCATCATCGCGCAGGAGCTTGGGCGTGCGACGCCGCAATTGCCGACGCTCACGCGGCACCTGGCCGCCAGGGAGCTGGGCCGCAAGAGCGGCCACGGCTTCTACCCGTGGCAGGACGGCAAGGCGGTGAAAGCCGATCCCGGCTCCGCGCCGCCACCCGAGGATCTGTCCGACCGGATGATCCTCGCCCTCGTCAACGAGTGCGTCGCGGTGCTGCGCGAGGCGACGGTCGGGGATGCGGACCTGCTGGATGCCGGCGTCATCTTCGGCACCGGCTTCGCTCCCTTCCGCGGCGGACCGCTTGCGTACGCAAGGCAGCGCGGAACGCAGCAGGTCGTGCGGCGCCTCGAGGAACTTGCGCTGCGTCACGGTTCGCGTTTCACGCCGGATGCCGGCTGGCGGGACTTCGAGGGGGGCAAGGCGTGAACTGCGTACCGGAGCCGGAAATCCACTGTGTTACGATCCGGACGATTGCGACGCACCATAATGTGTCGCGGATCGCAGGGTGATGTCACAGGATCAAGATCGTCCCGCCACGGTTCCGCTGCTGAAGACCTTCGCGCCCCTCGAGGGCATGAAGGCCGAGAACCTGCACGCGCTCGCCAAGAAGATCACCGTGCGCACGATGGATTCGGGACGCCTGCTCTTCAAGGAAGGCGAATCCGACAAGCGCACGTTCTGGCTCGTGAAGGGAATGGTCGAGTTGCGCGCGGGCGATC
>CAZRLI010000248.1:0-3601 GCA_964600535.1 uncultured Steroidobacteraceae bacterium
TAGAAGCCCGCCCAGCGGTCCATGCCGCCGCGCTGCACGTTGTGGGTCAGGTGGTCGATCTGTGCGAAGCCGACGCCCGCCGCGCTGCCGCCCTCGTCCACCGGGCGAAAATCGACGTCGTAGATCGATTGCCCGCCGTAACGGTCGACCAGATACAGCAGCGAGCCGCCAATTCCCTCGATCGACGGGATGTTGAGCTCCATGGGCCCGACCCGCCCCTGGAAGGGCGTCGCGCCGAGCGCGACCGCACGCTCGAAGGCATGCGCCGCATCCCTGACCCGGAACGCCATCGCGCAGGCAGACGGACCGTGCTTCGCCGCAAACGCCCGGGCGAAGGAGTCGGGCTCGGCGTTGATCAGGAAATTGACGTCGCCCTGGCGATGCAGGGTGACGTCCTTGCTGCGGTGGCGGGCCGTGACCGGGAAGCCCATGCGCGCAAACAGCGTGCGCAGCAGCGCCGGGTCGGGCGCGGTGTATTCAACGAACTCGAAACCGTCGGTACCCATCGGGTTGTCGGGAATGGCGGGCATCCTGGCCACCTGCAACTGGTTCAGATGCAACTACTATACGCGTGCGAGCGCGCGTTACCCGAATGACTGCCCGGCAAGCCCCGCCCCGCAGGTGGCTGCCGTGGAGCGCCATGTATAATTGCGCACCTTGCGCAGGACGCACGCCCACTGCCCGACAACGCAGATCGTGGCCCCGGGCACGTCATCGTGAAAGGACCCGTCATCGTGAAAGACGCCGTTCCGGCTGCCCGTCTCGCCCTCATCGAACGCATCGTGAAGGCCGCGCCCGCCAGGGGCGGCGCGCGCCGGCGCGCCGCCGACGCGGGCTTCATCCGTGCCTATTTCCGCGGCGTGGCCGACCAGGACCTGCGCGAGCGAGCGCCCGCGGAGCTGGCCGGGCTGGCGCAGGACCACATCGCACTCGGCCGCAGCCGCAGCGGTTCGCGCACCCGCGTGCGCGTATTCAATGCCGACCCGGCGCGCGACGGCTTCCATTCCCCGCACACGATCGTGCAGATCGTGACCGACGACATGCCGTTCCTCGTCGACTCGGTCGGCATCGTCTTCGCGCGCCACCAGCTCGCGATGCACCTGATCATCCACCCGGTCATCGCGATGCTGCGGGATGCCCGCGGGCGCACCACCGGTGTAGCACGGGCCGGCGATCCGCGCGCGAGACTCGAATCCTGGCAGCTCTACGAGGTCGACCGGCAGGGCGACCCGCAGGCGCTCGCGCAGCTCGAGCGCGAGATCCGCGCGGCGATCGTCGACGTGCAGGCCGCGGTCGAGGACTGGATGCCCACGCGCGACCGCGTGCGCAAGATCGCGGCCGGGCTCGGCGCGGCGACGCCGCTCGCGGCGGCGGAAATCTCCGAGGCGCGCGAGCTCCTCGAGTGGATGGAGGCGCAACACTTCGTGTTCCTCGGCTACCGCCGCTACCGGCTGGTGCGCGGCGCAGCCGAGGACAAGCTCGTGCCGGTGCCGCGTTCCGGGCTCGGCATCCTCCGCCACGGGCACGGCGGCCGTCGCCCGCACACCATCAGGTTGCGCGGCGAACTGCGCCAGCGCGCCCGTGAGGCCGAACTGCTGATCCTGACCAAGGCCAATACGCTCGCGACGGTGCATCGCGGCACCTATCTCGACTATGTCGGCGTCAAGACCTTCGACTCGCAGGGGCGCGTCGATGGCGAGCACCGCATCCTCGGGCTGTGGACTTCCACGGTCTATTACCGCAGCGCGCGCGCGATCCCGGTCCTGCGCCGCAAGGTCGAGAGCGTGATCGATCACTTCGGCCTCGCGCCGCAGAGCCACGACGCCAAGGCGGTCGTGAACGTGCTCGAGACCTATCCGCGCGACGAATTGTTCCAGGCGAGCGTCGCCGACCTCATCCGCATCGTGCGCGAGGTCGTCAACCTCTACGACCGACGCTCGGTCCGCCTGCTCGCGCGCCGCGACCCCTACGGCCGCTTCTATTCCTGCCTGGTCTACGTGCCGCGCGACCGTTACAGCACCGATGTGCGCCGCGAGATCGAGCGCATACTGCTTGCCGGTTTCCACGGCTTCGCCTACGAATCGCAGATCCAGATCTCCGATTCCCGCCATGCGCGCGTGCATGTCGTGGTGCGCATCGACCGCGAACGCGGCGCGCCGGTCGACGTGGCCCGCATGCAGCGCGAAATCGCCGCCGCCACCACCAACTGGCTCGACCGCCTGTCCGTCGCGCTCAGGGCGCGGCACGACGAGGCGGCCTCGCTGGCGCTGATCGCGCGCTACGCGCGGGCCTTCCCGGCCGCCTACCAGCAGGAAGTCTCCGCCGCCGACATGCTCGAGGACCTCGCCGACCTCGAGCGGCTGCGCGCCGATCCCGCTGCGCTGCGCCTCAACCTGCACCGCCCCGCGGGGCAGGTCGCCAGGCGCGTGCACCTGAAGTTCGTGAAGCTCGGCGAGACGATCCCGATCTCGGACATGCTGCCGCTGCTGGAGAATTTCGGGCTGCGCGTGATCACCGAGCGGCCCTATGAAATCGCCTGGCCGGACGGCGGCGAAGCGTGGATCCAGGACTTCGAACTCGAGCACCGCGATGGCCTCGAGATAGACATCGAGCAGGTCGAACAGCGCTTCAGCGAAGGGGTCGGCGCGGCCTGGCACGGCAGCATCGAGAACGACGGCTTCAACCGCCTGGTGCTGCTCGCGAACATGCCGTCGCGCGACGTGGTGGCGGTGCGGCTGATCGCCAAGTACCTGTTGCAGACCGGCGTGCCCTTCAGCCAGGCCACGATGGAGCGTGCGCTGGCGCGCAACGCCGGCATCGCCGCCGGACTGGTCGCGCTGTTCCACGCCCAGTTCGATCCGGCGCTGCCGGCCGCCGCGCGGGCCCGCGGTATCGACCAGCGCGTGCGCGCGATCGGCGCCGCGCTTGCCGCGGTCACCAGCCTCGACGAGGACCGGATTCTCCGCGCCTATCTCGCGGTGATCCGCGCGACGCGGCGCACGAACTTCTACCAGCGCGACGCCGCGGGACAGCCGAAGGATTACGTCTCGATCAAGCTCGACCCGGCGAAGGTCCCCGACCTGCCGCTGCCGCGGCCGAAGTTCGAGATCTTCGTCTACAGCCCGCGCGTCGAGGGCGTGCACCTGCGCATGGCGGCGGTGGCGCGCGGCGGCCTGCGCTGGTCCGACCGCCGCGACGATTTCCGCACCGAGGTGCTGGGCCTGATGAAGGCGCAGAACGTCAAGAACACGCTGATCGTTCCGGTCGGCGCCAAGGGCGGCTTCGTGCCGAAGCGGCTGCCGCCGGGCGGCTCGCGCGACGACGTGCAGAAGGAGGCCATCGAGAGCTACCGCACCTTCATTCGCGCCCTGCTCGACATCACCGACAACCTGGTCGGCGGGAAGGTGGTGCCGCCGGCCGATGTCGTGCGCCACGACGGCGACGATCCCTACCTGGTGGTCGCCGCGGACAAGGGAACGGCGACGTTTTCCGACATCGCCAATGCGATTTCGGCGGAGTACGGTTTCTGGCTCGGCGATGCCTTCGCCTCCGGCGGCTCGGCCGGCTACGATCACAAGAAGATGGGCATCACCGCGCGCGG
>CAZRLI010000249.1:0-3573 GCA_964600535.1 uncultured Steroidobacteraceae bacterium
GGGATGCGGGGAGGCAGCGTCTTGACGCGGCCAGCCAGGATCGCGGGAAAGCCGGTGTATGCGGATACCTCGGTGACCGCGATGCCGTGCTCACGCAGCAGGCGCGCGGTGCCCCCGGTGGAGAGGATCTCGATGTCGCGCTGCGACAGCGCCCGCGCCAGTTCGACCAGGCCGGTCTTGTCGGAAACCGAAAGGAGCGCCCGGCGGACCTCGACCAGCATGGGGCCGCAATCCGCTCAGGCCGAGAGGCCGAACTGGCGCAGTTTCTTGCGCAGCGTCCCGCGCGTGATGCCGAGGATGCCGGCGGCGCGGCTCTGGTTGCCTTCGGCGTAGTCGAGCACGACGCGGAAAAGGGGCTCTTCGACCTCGCGCAGCACCAGGTCGTACAGGCGCGCCGGCCGATGGCCGTTCAGGGTCGCGAAATAATCGGACAGGGCCTGTTCGGCGTGGTTACGCAGCGGCAGGGTCTTGCCGTTCGATCGCGCGGCTGGCTCGGCGCGCGGTCGCAGGGTTTTCTTCGCCGGCATCAGTCGATCCCCGCAGGCTTCGTCAATTTGTTGTGGTCAGGCCGCCGCGGCGGTCCCGTCGACCCAGCGGTCGAGCCATGCACTCACGCAGGCAAACTGTCCGGCCGTGTTTTCCTGTGACATCAACATGCGCCGATCGTCCTGGGTACCGAGCAGCTCTTCGAAATACCAGCCGAGGTGTTTGCGCGCGAAACGGACGCCGTCGTCTTCGCCGTAGAAGGCGTACAGGTCCGTCAGGTGCGAGAGGATGATATCACGCACCTGCTCGCGCGCGAGCGCGGGCGGCGATTCGCCGCGCGACAAAAATTCGTTGACATCGCGGAATATCCACGGTGCGCCATGCGCCGCGCGGCCGAGCATTACCCCGTCGGCTTGAGTGAAATCAAGTACTCGGCGCGCTTTCCCTGCGTTGTCGATATCACCGTTGGCGAACACCGGGATCGCGACCGCCGACTTGATGTCGCGGATCGTTGCGTATTCCGCCTCGCCCGTGTAGTGGTCGGCGCGCGTGCGGCCGTGCACCGCGAGCGCGGCGATGCCGCTCGCGGCCGCGATGCGTGCAATGTTCACGCCATTGCGGTGCGCGCCATCGACTCCGGTGCGCATCTTGAGCGTCACCGGCACCGCGACGGCGCCGACGACGGCCGCGAGGATGCGCGCCACGAGGGGCTCATCGGCGAGCAGCGCCGAGCCGCAATGCTTGTTGAAGACCTTTTTCGCCGGACAGCCCATGTTGATGTCGATGATCTCGGCGCCGAGGTCGACGTTGAGTTGGGCCGCTTCCGCGAGCGCCTGCGGGTCGGAGCCCGCGAGCTGCACGACGCGGGGCGAGGGCTCGCCCTCGTGGTTCATGCGGCGCTGCGACTTGCGGCTGCGCCACAGCCGCGTGTCGGAGGTGAGCATTTCCGAGGCGGCGACGCCGGCGCCCAGGCGCCGGCAGAGGACCCGGAACGGCCGGTCGGTGACGCCCGCCATCGGCGCGAGCGCCGTGGGCGCGGACAGGGCGTGGCAGCCAATGCGCATCGTGCGATGGCGCGATCAGGGAGCCGGCCGCGCGTCGCCGGCGCAGGCGACGCCACCGCGGCCGTTCGGCAGGCAGGCGTCCACTTCGAAGCCGACGGCGCTGTTGCCGGGATCGACAACCGCGACCTCGGCGTCGACGCGCTGCCCCGCCTCGAGGAACTGCCGGCCGCCGGCCCGCTTGCCGAGGTATTCGGTTGGCCCGAGGTCGCGACTCGCGATGCGCTTGCCGTAGCGGTCCTGCAGCGTGAGGCGCAGGTACGGCATGGGCTGCGCGCGCGCGGCCTCGTTGCGGATGCTCGCGCGCACCAGCAGGTTGCCGCTGCCGCCGGACTGCGCAACGGCACCGAGCTGGCGCACGTCGAGCGCAGCGGGGTCCCAGCGCGGGGCGAGCGGCTGGCCGAGCGCCGCATAGAGGGCAGTCAGGGGGCCGTTCAGGGCGGGGCTGAGCGCCAGCTCGTTGCGATTGCGGTGCACGAGCTGCGCGACCAGCAGCACCGCGAGCAGCGCGGCCGCGTAGCCATAACGCCGCATCCTCGCGGCTTGCGCGTCGGCCTCCTCGTAGGCGTCGACGTCCTCGGCGCGCCAGCGGTAGGAGTCCCGCAGGTCGGGCGTCGGCGCGGCCGGCGCCGGCTGCAGGGCCTCCGCTTGCATCGTGGCCGAGCCCGGGTCCGCGATCGACTCGCGCGCCGCCCGCGCGATCCGCTCGAGTTCGGCCTCTGCCGCCTCGAGGTCCTGCGCCGCCGACGGCAGCGCATCGCCATCGTCCGGCAGGTCGCCCTCGAGCACGATCGACTCGAAGGTGCCCGACGCGGCATCTCCCTCCGTGACCTCCGGGGCGACGAAGATCTGCGCAAGGTCTGCGCTGCCCAGCGCAAACTCCATGGTGTCCTGCGCGGGTTCCGCGCCCGCCAGGCTGTCCGGGCGCAGCTCGTCGTCGAGGTCGAATTCCGCCAGCGGATCCGCCGCGCCGGAAGCGGGCGTCGCGGGGGACAGCGCGGCCGGCACTTCCATCATCAGGGGTGGCGGTGGCGGTGAAGGCGTCGCCGCGCGCCGGTCGACCGCGGGCCCGGCGTCGGCGGGGCGTTGTTCCTCGTGCAGCCCCGCGAGCGCATTGAACACGCTCGCGCATCGCCCGCAGCGCACGTACCCCTGCCCGACCCGCAGGTCGGCAGCCGTGACCGCGAGTGTCAACGCGCACTTGGGGCAGACCGTGAACACGCGCGGATGATAGCGCAGCGTCGCGGGCCGGGCGCCGTGGAAGGAGGGCCTAGCGTCGTTCGCCCGCGAGCAACCGCCAGCCATCACGTTCGCCCGCGACCTGCAGGTCGAGCCAGGGGCGGTAGGCGGCGATGACATCGTCCGCCTGCGACGTCAGGAGTCCCGCCAGCACGAGCGAGCCGCCCGGCCTCACGCGGGCAGCGAGTCGCGGCGCCAGGTCGATGAGCGGCCCCGAGAGGATGTTCGCGAGCACGACATCGGCCGCGGGCGGCAGCGTCCCGGCGCCGGCATGCGTGATGACACGATCGGCCACGGCATTGGCCGCCGCGTTGTCGCGCGTCGCGACGAGCGCCTGCGGGTCGATATCGAAGGCATCGGCGCGCGCGGCTCCCAGCAGGACGGCGGCGATGCCGAGGATGCCCGATCCGCAACCATAGTCGATGACGGTCAGGCCGCCCCGCATGCGCGCGTCGAGCCACTCGAGGCACAGCGCGGTCGTCGCGTGCGTGCCGGTGCCAAACGCAAGGCCTGGATCGAGGCTGACGACCACCGCGCCGGGATCGTCGACTCGCTCATGGGTGGGGCAGACGTGGAGGCGCCGGCCAAAGCGCATGGCGTGGAAATCGGCGAGCCATTCGCGCTCCCAGGCCCGGTCCGCGACGAAAGCGAGCTCGAGTCGCCCGACTGGCACGCCGATCGTTGCCGCCAACGCCGCGATCAGCGCCGCGGATGCGGTGTCCTGTGAAAAGGTCGCCTCGAGGCGCGTCGCCGGCCACAGGCGGATCTCGCCGGGCGCGGGCTCGAG
>CAZRLI010000250.1:0-3559 GCA_964600535.1 uncultured Steroidobacteraceae bacterium
AGACGGCTCGAGCGCCACCCTCCGTTCGGCCCACGCGGCCAGCATGTCCTCGGGGATCGGGTTCGATTCGCTCATCGCGCGCTGGTAGGTCTTGAGGGCCTCGACGTTCCCGGAGATCAGCAGCGACTGGCCCGAGGCCCGGCTGTTGCCACCCTGGTAGCGCTCGGGCATCTTCTCGAGCACGAGGATGTCCGCCTTCGGGTCCGCGTCGTGCGCCTCGATCGCGGCGGCAGCCCCGGCGATCCCGTAACCTGCGATCACGACGTCTGCCTCGTCGTCCCACTGCTTGATACTGCCGGGGCTGGCCATCCTGATACTCTCCCGTTGCGCGAGCGATGGGCGTGAGGATGCCAGCGCGCCTGTCGCGACGCCAACAACCGGGCAAGGGGCGGTACAACCCCTGGATGTGGACATGGAACTGCGCCAGATCAGACATTTTCTCGCCGTCGTGGATGCCGGCAGTTTTTCCCGCGCTGCGCAGAATCTCGGCAAGTCGCAACAGGCCCTGTCGAAAAGCCTGCAGGCGCTCGAGGACACGCTGGGCGTGCGCCTCCTCGATCGCAATCCGCGCGCCACGACCCTGACCCCTTTTGGGCTGCTGCTGTTGCCCTTCGCGCGCAACATCGACCTCGAGGCCAGCGGCTTTCGCGACCAGCTCGACGCGATGCGGCGCGCGGAGCGCGGCCGCGTGCGCCTCGGTGCGAGCCCCGCGTCCGCAACCCGGCTGGTCACCGAAGCGGTCGTGCGGCTCTCGAACGCCCAGCCGGCGCTGCAGATCGCGGTGCTGGCGGGCGTCTACCACAACATGCTGCGCGACCTGATGACGGGCGACATCGACCTGTTCGTCTGTGTCGACAACGAGGAACACGTCGCCGAAGGCGTCACGCGCGAGGTACTGCTGCACGATGAGTACCGGGTCGTCTGCGCGGTCACGCATCCGCTGGCGCGCGCCCGCGGCGTGACGGCGCCCGCACTCAGCAACTTCCCGTGGATCCTGGGTCGCAACCTCGGCGGGATCGAGCTGGCGTGGCGCCAGGCTTTCGAGCAGGCGGAGCTGCCGGCTCCCGAGCCCGCCATCGAAACGACGTCGGTGGAATTCGGCCGGCATGCCCTCGAGGCCGGCGGCTTCCTGACCGTGCTTCCCTACCAGCTGGTCGCGACGGAGATCGATCGCGAGATCCTGTGTGCCGTCGATGCCCCGGACTTCCGCTGGCAGCGGCCCATTGCCTTGCACTACCGGCGCAGCGGCACGCTGAGCGCCGGCGTGCTCGCGGTCATCGACGCATTGCACCGCTCGGCGGACCGCTATCGTCGCCTCGACGGCCTCTGAATGCGCGCGCTGCTCAGCGGCCGATGCTGATGGAGGGGTCCATCGTGGCCAGCGCCCGGCCCATGTCGTTCGCGCCGGTGCGGTCGATATCGGATTTTCCGTAGGCCCGGCCCGCGACGGGCTGGCAGGCGTCGCCCGTTCGGCGAATGTGCGAGCCGGTCGTGCGGATGCAGGTACGGTCCACGAACTGCGCATCGGCGCCCTGCAGCGTGGCCGGCTGGCCCGAGCAGGCTGGCAGGATGAGCAGAAACGCGCAGCTGAAATACAGCGTCGATTTCACGGTCATGCACCTCCTGGCCGAGGTTGCGCCTGTCGCGCTGCGCAAGGCAAGTTTCACGTTTCCCGGGAAGACCAGTGGATGTGCGTGATCCGCCATGCGCCGCCCTGCCGCGCGAGCGTCATGGTCTCGGTGGCGATCAAGGTCACGGGCCTGGCGCCATGGGCGTGGATCGTGCTCTCGGTCGCCACCCAGGCCGTGTCGCCCGTGGCTCGCGCGATGCGCCGGGTCACGCGCACATGGGCGCCCCGCAGGAACTTCGCGTCGGCGCCGGCATGGTGCTCCATGTATTCGTCACGGCTGCGCTCCGCGCCGCCGGCCTCGAGGACGATGACGCCCGGTTCGAGCAGCGCCTTCACCTTGCCGAGGTTGCCGGCGACCAGGGCCGCGCCAAATGAATCGACGACGGCAACGGCCGCCCGGGCGGACTCGGGGACATCCGCGGCCGCTGCCCCCGGGCCGGCGGCTTCCTGCCGGACCCCCTCGTCATCGTGCGAGTGCCCGCCGCTGGCCGCCACCAGCGCCTGGTACTTGCCGGCGTCGAGGCCGGGCATCGCACCGATGAAGGCCACCATGTTCCAGATGTACTCATCGCCCATGCTCTTGCCCCACGCGGGCATGGCGGAGGCCTTGATGCCGTGCTTCACCACCCAGAACGCCGCGGCCGGCTCGACGATCACGCGATCGAACCGCGGCGGGGCAGGGTAGAGACCCCGGCTCAGCTCGCTGTCGGCAGCTTGCGGCGACAGGTGGCAGGTGGCGCACATCGCGTCGTAGTTGCCCGCACCCTGCCGGATCCGCGCGTCGCTCGAGAGGTCCGCGGGCACGGCGATGTCCGCGGCGCTCGCGCGAATGGCACGATCGCGCACCATGGCGATGATCGCGCCCACCGGGCGCGCGTGCGGATCGTCGGCGCCAATGCCGTAGGCGCCGGACCACGCAAGGGCGAACAGGGCGGCAACGGCGATCGCGCCCAACAGCACGAGGGACAGCAGGACTCTCGGGATCTTGGATTTCATGTCGTGCTCCTAAAACCAGAGGCGCACGCCGGCGACGGCGCGTGTATCGTGCGCGGCGTCGCCCTCCGCGCGACGCCGGTCGGCCGCGGAACCGAAGGCGCGTTCGTAGGCGAGGCCGACATACGGGGCGAACCGGCGGCGGAATTCATAGCGCAAGCGCAGGCCCGCTTCGGCGGCACCGAGCCCTGCACCCGCGGTCAGCTCGACGAGCGGCTGCAGGATGAGCCGGTTGGTCAGCAGCAGTTCGTATTCGACTTCCAGTCGCGCAGCGGTGCGGCCGGATTCCCCGACGTAGGCCGTCGCCTCCACTTCGAACTTGTACGGCGAAATCCCCTGCACGCCAAAGGCCGCCCAGGTCCGTGAGTCTCCCGGATCGAGGTCCTGCCTCATCCCGGCGACGACATCCCACCAGGGCGTGATGCTGCGGCCGTACAGCAGCTCGACCGCTGCAGATTCGGTGTCTCCGTCCGCGCGCTCGCCCGCGGAGCGCAGCCAGAGCCGATGGAGGTCAGAACCCACCCAGCCCCGCACGTCCCAGGCGAACCCGGTACCCGGATCCGCATCCCAGGCCTCGAGCCGATCGAGGACCACGAGACTGTTGATCGCGCTGGCGTGCGTCATCGGCAGCGTGATGGGCGGAAAGGCCTCGGCGCGCGCCGCGTCGGTCAGCGCCGGCATCGGCGCCAGCGGGGCGGCGTTTCCCGCTGCCGCGGCCGGTGCACCATGGCCCATCTGGCTGTGGTCCATCTGGCTGTGGTCATGCTGCTGGGCGCGCGCGCGCGCGCCAGGGAGCAGCACGAGCACCAGCACGAGAGCGCAGGCCGTCGTCCGACTGCGCACGCTCATTCTTCCACCCTCACTTCCCGCATCATTCCCGCCTCCATGTGGTAGAGCAGGTGGCAGTGGTACGCCCAGCGGCCGAGTGCGTCGGCA
>CAZRLI010000251.1:0-3555 GCA_964600535.1 uncultured Steroidobacteraceae bacterium
ATTTCAACGCCGGGTGCACGTGGCCGGTATTCAGCACCGCGATGCCGCTCGCGAAATCGATGTAGCGACGCCCCTCGACATCCCACAGCTCGGCGTTCCGCGCGCGATCGGCGTAGATCGCGTAGTTGTTGCCGACGCCGCGGGGGATGGCGGCTTCGCGCCGCTTGTGCAGTTCGGTGTTCTTGCTCATGCCAGGTTGTGTCTCGTGATGGGTAGGGATCGCAGCCGTCGCTTGGTCGCGGCGTGGATGGCGTTGCAGAGAGCGGGCGCCACGAGCGCCGTGGCCGGCTCGCCGATGCCGCCGGGGGGATTGTCGCTGGCCACTTGCCAGGTTTCGATGGCGGGCATCTCGGAATGGCGCACGACGCGGTAGTCGTGGAAGTTGCTCTGCTGCACGCGCCCGCCCTGCACGTTGATCTCGCCCCAGAGCGCCGCGGAGAGGCCGAAGACGATCGCGCTCTCGACCTGCGCCGTGACGATGCCGGGGTTCACGACCTGGCCGCAGTCGACGGCGCACACGATGCGGTGCACCCTGACCTTGCCGTCGACGATCGAAATCTCCGCGACCTGCGCCATGTAGGTGTCGTAACCCTCCATGACGGCGACGCCGCGGAAGCGGTCCGTGGCTGGCGTCCCGTAACCCGATCGGCGCAGCGCGACGTCGAGCACTTCGAGGTAGCGGGGCTGCTTCGCGAGCAGGGCGCGGCGAAACGCCGCCGGATCCTCGCCCGCCGCGACGGCGAGCTCATCCATGAAGCTCTCGGCGACGAAGCAATTGAGTGCGTGGCTGACCGAGCGCCAGTAGCCGACATTGAGGCCCACTTCATGCGGCACCCAGTCGACCAGCACGTTCGGCACGTCATACGGGTAGTTGGCAGCTGCCTCGACGCAGAACGGATCGACGCCGCCGGCAGGCACCGCGCCCGGGAATACGCGTGCCGTGATCGACGGTCCCGTCAGGTGCAGCTTCCACGCGACCAGCTTGCCGTCGCGATCGAAGGCGGCCGCGACGGTATCGTAGGCGGGCGGGCGGTAGGCATCGTGCGTGGTGTCGTCCTCACGCGTCCAGAGGAGTTTGACCGGCTTGCCCACCGCCTGCGACGCCTGCACCGCGGCAGCGATGACATCGACCTCCAGGCGCCGCCCGAAGCCGCCGCCGAGGAAGGTCGTGTGGACGTTCACCTGCGCGGGTGCAAGGCCGGCGGCCGCGGCGGCCGCCGCTTGCGCCGCGGCCTGGGTTTGTGTCGGGAGATAGAGGTCGCAGGCGCCCGCGCGCACGTCGGCCGTGCAGACCTGCGGCTCGAGGGTCGCGTGCGCGAGGAGCGGCAACTGGTACTCGGCACGCACGACGCGCGCGGCGGACTTGAGGGCGGCCTCCGCGTCGCCTTCCTGCCGCGCGACGAGGCCCGCCTGGCCGGAAGCCTGCTTCAGGCCGCGCAGGATCGCGCCATCATTGAGGCCTGCGGTCGCGCTGCCATCCCACTCGATCCTGAGCGCATCGCGCGCCTTGCGCGCCTGCCACCAGCTATCGGCGACGACCGCGACGCCCGAATTCGTGGTCACGACCTGCCGCACGCCGGGCATGGCCTGCGCGGCGGTGCCATCGACGGTCTTCACCTTGCCGCCGAGCATCGGCGGTTGCGCCAGGGCGGCGTACAACATGCCCGGCAGTTTCACGTCGATGCCAAAGGTGGCGGAGCCGTCGACCTTGGCGGGCGTGTCGAAGCGCGTGAGCGGCTTGCCGATCCACACGAAATCCTTCGCGGCCTTCAGCACGACATCCTTCGGCACCGGCAGCTTCGCCGCAGCTTCCGCGACGGCGCCATAGGAAAGGCGCTTGCCGAAGGGCGAGATGATGGTGCCGTCCTCGACGCGGCAGGCGCCCGCCGACGTGTCCCACTCCCGGGCGGCCGCGCTCTTCAGCATTTCCCGCGCTTGTGCGCCGGCGGTACGCAGTTTCGTCCAGGCATCGCGCACGCTGGTGCTGCCGCCCGTCACCTGCCCACCGAGCAGCGCATTGACGTAGGCGGCGCCGGCCGGCGCGAACTCGATCGCGATGCGCCGCGGATCGACGCCGAGCTCCTCGGCGAGCAGGGTCGGCAGGGCCGTGTACACGCCCTGGCCCATTTCGGAGCGGTCGCACAGGAAGGTGATCGAGTCGTCGGTGCCGATGCGCAGCCAGGCGTTGGCGGCAATGAGCTGGCGCTCGCCGCGTCCGCGGCCCGGCTTCTGGCAGCCTGCGAGGGCCACCGTGAGCACCAGCCCCGCGCCCGCGGCACCCGCCTTCAGCACGTCGCGCCGGGTGACGGCGCCGGCCGCGGCGGCCGCGTTCATGTCTTGGCTCCCGCGATCTCGGCCGCGCGGTGGATCGCCGCGCGGATGCGCTGGTAAGTGCCGCAGCGACAGATGTTGCCCGACATCGCCGCGTCGATGTCGGCGTCGGTCGGCTTCGGCGTCTGCGCGAGCAGCGCGGTCGCCGACATGATCTGCCCCGACTGGCAGTAGCCGCACTGCGGGACATCCAGCTCGATCCAGGCCTTCTGCACGGGGTGGCTGCGGTCGGGCGACAGGCCTTCGATGGTCGTCACCCGGGCCGTTCCGACCGATCCCACCGGTGTCACGCAGGAACGGATCGGCTGGCCGTCGAGGTGGACCGTGCAGGCACCGCAGAGCGCCATGCCACAGCCGTACTTCGTGCCAGTGAGGCCCACGGTGTCGCGCAGCACCCACAGCAGGGGTGTCTCGGGGTCGACGTCCACTGGGCGATCGGTGCCGTTGACGTTGATCGTGAGCATGAGGACTTCCCGGGGGCCGCCGCTGTGTTGCGCCTAATATAGTCCGTCCGGATGGCCCGCGGCCAACGGACTGATAGAATTTCAGCCTGCCAACGGGGAGTCTCGATTGAACGCGATCAGTGCGGAAGTCGTCATCATCGGCGCGGGTCCTTGCGGGCTTTTCCAGGTCTTCGAGCTCGGCCTGCTCGGCATCTCCGCGCATGTGCTCGACTCCCTGAAGGCACCGGGCGGGCAGTGCACGGAGCTGTACCCCGACAAGCCGATCTACGACATCCCGGCGCTGCCGGTCTGCGGCGCGCAGGAACTGGTCGACCGCCTGATGCAGCAGGCCCACCCCTTCAACCCGCAGTTTCACCTCGGCGCGGAGGTCTCCGAGCTGCGCCTGCTCGAGTCGGGGCGCTTTCACGTGAGAAACAGCGCCGGCACGGCCTTCGATGCCGGCGCCGTCGTGATCGCCGCAGGCGTCGGGTCGTTCCAGCCGCGGCGCATCGGTGTCGAGGGTGCCGAGGCGTTCGAAGGCCGGCAGATCCATTACCGCGTGCGCAGCGCCGCCGACTATCTCGGCAAGCGGCTCGTGATCGTCGGCGGCGGCGATTCCGCCCTCGACTGGGTGAACGACTACGCGGGCAAGGGCACGCCCGTGACGCTCGTGCACCGGCGCCCGGATTTTCGCGCCGCGCCCGCGTCGGTAGCGCGCATGCGCGAACTCGAGGCGCAAGGCAAGCTGCGCCATGTCGAGGGTCTCGCGCGGAACGGACGC
>CAZRLI010000252.1:0-3548 GCA_964600535.1 uncultured Steroidobacteraceae bacterium
GTTTCTACCGCGGCAAGCGCGTGATCGAAAAGCCCGCCGGGAACGAAGGCGAAGAGTGAGCGGCGGCGCCTCCCCGGGCGCCTTGTTGACACCCACCGGCCCTCAGGCATCGCGTGCCGACGCTCGCGATTGACGTGATGAGCGGCGATCTCGGCGCGCCCGAGTGCGTGCCGGGAGCCCTACTCGCGCTCGACCAGGCGCCGGACCTGCACCTGGAACTGGTCGGCATCCCCGGGACGATCGAGCCGCTGCTGGCTGGCGCGGGCGCGAGTTCGCGCGCGCGCCTGAGCATCGTGCCGGCGAGCGACGTCGTGCCCATGGATGAGCTGCCGCGCGCGGCGATCCGCCGCCGCAAGGCCTCGTCGATGCGCATTGCGGTCGACCGGGTGAAGGACGGTGCAGCGGTCGGTTGCGTCAGCGCCGGCAACACCGGCGCCCTCACCGCGATCGCCCATTTCGTGCTGAAGACCGTGCCCGAAGTCGAGCGTGCGCCGATCATGTCGGCACTGCCGGCCGCCCACGGCCATGCGTACATGCTCGATCTCGGCGCGAACATCACCGCGACCGCCGAACAGCTGCGCCAGTTCGCGCTGATGGGATCCATCGTGGCCCGCGACGTGTATGGCATCGCGGCGCCGCGCGTCGGGCTGCTCAACATCGGCGAAGAAGACATCAAGGGCCACGAGACCGTGCAGGCCGCGAATGCGCTCATCGCGGCGAGCGGCGTGCGCTACCTCGGGTTCATCGAGGGCGACGATATCTTCTCGGGCGAGGTCGACGTCGTCGTCACCGACGGTTTCACCGGCAACGTGGCATTGAAATCGATGGAGGGGCTGGCGCGCCTGATCACCGACACGATGCGCGCGGAGTTCAGGCGCACGGTGGGCAGCCGCGCGGCGGCGCTCCTTGCCCGGCCGGTCCTGAGGCGGGTCGGTTCGGCCCTCGACCCACGACGCTACAACGGGGCATGCATGGTCGGCCTGCGTGGAGTCGTGGTAAAAAGCCACGGAAGCGCAGACCGCACGGCATTCGCGCGCGCCATCGCGGTGGCGCGCACGGCTGCGATCCACGACATTCCCGGCTGCGTCGCCAGGGCGCTCGGGCCGAACGCTTCTTGACAGGGGGCCTGATGTACTCGCGCATTGCCGGCACGGGCAGTTACCTGCCTGCGAAGATCGTCACGAACTTCGACCTGGCGAAGACCATGGACACGTCCGACGAATGGATCCGGGAGCGTACCGGCATCGTCGAGCGACACATCGCGGCCGAGGGCGAGACCACCGTGGACCTCGCCGAGCAGGCTGCGCGCCGGGCGATCGAGGCGGCCGGCATCGACCCGGGCGAGATCGATCTCATCGCTTTCGGCACCACGACGCCCGACCTGGTGTTTCCGAACTGCGGCGTATTGCTCCAGGACCGCCTCGGGCTGCGCGGCTGCGCGGCCATGGGGCTCGAGGCCGCCTGCACGGGATTCATCTACGCACTGTCGATCGCCGACAAGTTCATCCGCCTCGGCGACGCGAAGTGTGCGCTCGTGGTCGGCGCCGAGACGCTGTCCCGCATCTGCGACTGGACCGATCGCGGCACGGCGATCCTGTTCGGCGACGGCGCGGGCGCCGTGGTGCTGAAGCCCGACGCGCAGATGGGCATCATCTCGACGCACCTGCACGCCGACAGCACCTACAAGGACCTGCTTTACTGCCCGGCGGGCGTGTCGAAGGGCATCGGACGCCCGGGCGACCCGGCGATGCACATCAGGATGGCGGGCAATGAGACCTTCAAGGTCGCGGTCAACACGCTCGGCCGCATCGTCGACGAAACGCTGGCCGCCAATTCGCTCGACAAGTCCGCCATCGACTGGCTGGTGCCGCACCAGGCCAACATCCGCATCATCCAGGCCACCGCGCGCAAGCTCGACATGCCGATGGAGCGCGTGATCGTGACCGTCGACAGGCACGGCAACACCTCGGCTGCGTCGGTGCCGCTCGCGCTCGACACCGGCGTACGCAGCGGCCGCATCAAGCGCGGCGAGATGCTGCTGCTCGAAGCCTTTGGCGGTGGTTTTACCTGGGGCTCGGCACTGCTCAGGTACTGAGCCCTACAGCGCCGCCTCGTCTTCCGGCAGTCCCTCGGGCCGGCAGGGCAGGGACTCGATGCAGCGGGTGTCGGCCGCCCCGACGGGGAGCGGGGAGTACAGTTCCGTCGCCCGCACGTAGCTCATCATCTTGCGTCCCATCACCTTGAGCTGCGTTTCGTGCCTGCGCAGGGCCAGGCGCTTCGCTTCGCGGGACCCGCCATCCAGCGGGAACTGCATCCACGGCAGCGAGCGGCCGCGCGGCGGCGGGGTCTGCGACCGTTCAGGATGCAGGCCGCGCGGGCGCGGCCATGCGCGCCCACCGTGCACGATCCAGTAGTTCACCCGGTCCAGTTCGCCGCGCGCGCCGAAGATGCGGATTGCGAGAATACCGCTCGCGCGGTGATCAGGGTGCGCGTCGTAGGGGCTCGGAGCGAGCACGAGTGTGGGTTTCACTCGATCAACCACCTGTGCGAAGTCGCGCTCGAGGCTCGCGCCGTCGTACGGTGACCCCGGATTGAGGGCCTGCTCCCAGGGTACTGCGCTCGCGCCCGTGTATTTCGATCGATACGGCGACTCGTAGTGATCGAGGAGCAATGCAAGCACACCGCGGTCCGGGTAGCCGAGGAAGAAGAGCTGGTCGGCCGCGACCCCCAGTACCCGGGCGGCGTCCTGCGCCTCGTCGATGCGGCGCCGCGCGAGCGCCCGCATGTCGGCGTACTTCGGGCGCGCCTTTTTCTGCACCACCATGGCGTCGAGGCGAAAGCCGCCGCCGCTCGTCACCCAGGCGATCGCGACCTGTGCGCCCGCGCGGCGCGCCGCGGCGATGAGTCCGCCACAGCAGAGTGATTCGTCGTCGGGGTGCGGAGCGACCACGAGGATCCGCGCGGACGGATCGATCGGCGGCATCGATGGCAGGTCGCGCGCCGCCGCGCACATCGCGGCCGCCGCGAGGGGGACGGCGAGGAGCGGGCAGTGCATCGCCTGAGCATAGCGCGCGAGCCGGCCCGAATGCCCGCGCACTGTGCCCGGGGCCGCGTCAGCGTGCGGCGATGACCTGGATTTCCACCTTGTATTCAGGCGCAGCGAGCTTCGCTTCGACGGTGGCGCGGGCGGGGGTGTGCCCGGCGGGCACCCAGGCATCCCAGGCGGCATTCATTTGCGCAAAAGTCTTGATGTCCGCGAGGTAAATGGTCGCGGACAGGATGCGCGATTTCTCCGACCCGCATTCCGACAGGAGCCCATCGATGGCGGCCAGGATCTGGCGGGTCTGGCCTGAAACGTCCTGTGCCGTGTCGTCGGCGACCTGGCCCGCAAGGTAGATCGTGTTGCCGTGGATGACGGCCTGGGACATGCGTGGTCCGGTGTCGAAACGCTGGATCATCGGTGGGCCTCCTGGAATCCGGAAAGGTGGGTGCCAAAGAAAACGCCGCGCAGGGCGCGGCGTTTTCGGGGTCGAGCGAAGTAAGACTTA